>JAFTRC010000027.1 GCA_017462455.1 Bacilli bacterium
AAAGTAATCGTGAATTAAAAAATTATTCTTATCATATTTTTTATCTATTACTTTAAAATCACCAAAAGGAACATTACCAACTGCAACATCAAAAAAACTATTAGGCAAGTTTGTATCTTCATAACCTTGTACTGCAATAGATGATTTTTGATATAGTTGTCTAGCAATTCTACCACTAATAGAATCTAATTCTACACCATATAACTTACAATCTGCTAATGAATCTGGTAGCATACCAACAAAGTTTCCTGTACCACAACTAGGCTCTAATATATTACCGGTTTTTAATCCCATATTTTCTAATGCTTTATACATAGAACGAATAACAACAGGTGGTGTATAAAAGGCTGTCAATGTTGATTCTCTGGCTTGTGAATATTCAGTTTCATCTAATAAGTTTTTCAAAATATAATATTCATTACTCCAAGAACTATCTTGATTATCAAATGCTTGTGATAGTCCACCCCAACCAACATATTGAGATAACACCTGTTGTTCTTCTGGTGTTGCAAATCTATTTTCTTCTTCGCATTTTTTTAATACTTTAATTGCCTCAACATTACGATTAAATTTTTCTCGTGGACTTCCAACTCCTAAATTATCATTTATAATTCTAAATTGACTACGATCTGCATTTTTTATTTCTGGATGAATATCAAAAGTTTCAACTCTACTTTTCTTTTTCTTTTCAAAAATAGGTATAAACTCCTCTGTTTCAGTAGGTGAAATTGTATCAATAGCCCCTTTTTCGGTTTGAATAACTGAAATATTGTCACCATTTACGCTATCTTGTTCATTTAGACTTATTTCTATATCTTTCGTACTATTATCATCTGGTACTTTTTCTCTTAATAAATGGTCATTACAAGGGTTTTCCATTACTTTTCTATCAAATTCATCCCTTGACATCTCTTTATTAAACAATGGCCATTGATAATCATATAATCTAACCAACTCATCATCAAATGATAATATTTCATATTCATCAGCACCAATATAAACTTTATCACCTAAATGATATTGATATTCTAATACCTTTTCTTCTACTTCTTTTTTTTCTAATTCTATTTGAGTTGCTAACTCTTTTTCCTTTTCAACAAACTCTCTTTCTTGTTCTTGTTTTTCTAACCAAGTTTCATAACCTGCAAATTCTTTTGAATTTAAAAATCTATCTTCTTTAATTAAATAACTTATTCTTTCTGCTAGATAGTTCCACTTTAATAGTTTTTCTGCTCTGTTTTCAAAATAACCTCTATATAACAAAAGTCCTTTTGAACTACTTTCGTAACCTATACCAGAGCCTTTTACTGTATATGTTGCACCACCAAGTCCATATAAGTTTTTTAGGTATTCTGCATTTTCTTGACTAGATAAACTTTTTTGAAATTGCTCGTATATTCTATACTTTGTTTCAGTGTGTTTTTCTTGTAAATATTTATCAATAAATTCTTGTGAGAATACTAAATCAACATTCTGTTCACTTTTCTCATTTTCATTTATTAAAGTTAATTGCTGACTAACTGATGGCAATGGGTCTATTTTCGTATTTAATTGATGAAGTAATATCATTGAATCATAATGATATGTTAAATCTTCCCAACTTATAAAAGACTCTGTATCTCTTGATAAATAGTTTCCCTTCCATAATAAAAGTCCATTATCAAATGCCTTATAACCATACATATTATCGTTAATGATAATTCCTGTATAATCAGAATTAAAGGCATTTTTAATGAACTCTGCTCTTTTACTAATATCTTTTTCAATTTCAAAATAATTTATAATATCTTTATTAGATACTTTTAAATGTGGTGTTGTACTTAATATTTGATTAACTTTTTCATCAACTACCACATAAGGATGTTTGTTGCTATTCTTGTCATAAACATTTAAGCGTAAATCAATTCGTTCGCTACTATTTCCTCTGCTGTCATCTGTAAGTTGTTCATCAACCCTACCCATTTTATTTGGTCTGTTGCTTTCAATTCCTCCGTGATGTTCTCTTTGACTTTCATTTGAGAAACTATCTCTTTCACTCTCATCTCTGCTTGTTGTTGTATCTCTATCAAATGCTCCGTCAATAGGTCTTTCATCAATAAGGTCGTGTATAAAGGTTTCTTCTGTTGTTTCAGATAGTTCAATCTCATTATTGCGTATTTCCCTTTCGCTTGAACTTGTTTCTCTTGACTCGGCAACATTAGGTCTGGTAGTTCGTAATCCCCCTGTCTTGTGTAAGTTATCTTCATAATTACCACTCCTTTCTGCAATATTCTTGCTTTCACCTATATCATATTCTTTTTGTTGTTCTCTTTCAAATGTGCGAATTTTATTTATTTCTATAATTCGTAGATTTTTAATTGTACTATAAATTTCTCTTAATCCCATTTCAGATATTTCGCTTGTCGCAAGTCCTAACCTAGTCATAGTATCATAACTATTAAAGTTTCTAATATCTTTGAAATCACTTTCATCAAAATAATTATTAGGATTAAGTCCACATCTTTTCATTATAGAAAAAGCAATACTATTAGATAAAACATTTTTTATTAACACTTCAACATTTAATTCATCTAATTCTTCTAATAAACTATTTTCACGATAAAACATTAAATCAGATAGATAATCTGACAAGTTATCTTCTGCTAATATTTTAGAAACTGATATAATTGCCTGTGCTAATGTTTCCTTGTTTTCTAATTCGCCATACTTATTTTCCAAAGATTCAATAATATCTTGTTCATAAGGTTTAGTGACTGACCATAACCTAAAACTTTTACCTAATTTACTACTTGTATCAGCAACATCAAAAACGTGTTTTAAACTAGA
>JAFTRC010000028.1 GCA_017462455.1 Bacilli bacterium
ATCTGCTTTTTGTCTTACTTTTGTTACTAATCCTGTTATATTTAAACTTGTTGTTAAACTAGAATATCCTATACTTACACTTAGTACTAAAAACATTAATAATACTAATAAACTCTTTGGTTTTATTAGTTTATTTAATAGGGATACCCCCCCCCCAGAGCGTACAAATGTTCTTAACCTTCTCATCAGGATTACCTACTCTCTTTATTTTTTTACTACACTATATTAATAATAACAAAAAAGACTGACTAAGTCAATCCTTAGGTTTAAATATAAGTGATAAAATAAATGAGAATACTATAGCTGCAACTATTCCTGATGAGGTTAAATCAAACATTCCCATAAATAGTCCCATTACACCAAAATTATTTACTGTATCCATAGCACCGTGTATTAATAAATGTCCAAAAGATGTTATTGGAACGAGTGCTCCTCCTCCAGCCCAAAGTACAAATTTATCATAAATGTTAAATACATCTAAAAATGCTCCTACTACTACAAATATAGTAGTGATATGTCCTGGAGTAAGTTTTGTATTATCTAATATTATTTGTCCTATTAAACATACTAAACCACAAAAGATAAATGCATTAAAATATGTCATTTAACCACCTCCAAACTTAAAGCATGGCTAATACTTGGTATTGTTAAATGTTGATTACACATTCCAGGATTCATAAGCGCTCCTGTTGCTACTAAAAGAACTTTATTTAATTTTCCTTTTTTCATTTTATCTATTATATGAGTATAAGTAACTAGTGGTAAACATGCTACACCACTTCCCCCTTTATATACTGGTTGATTATCTAAATCAAATATCATACAAGCTGAATCATCATAATTTTTTAAACTTATATTATACTCTTTTTTTATATATTCTTTTAATATCATTTTACCTATTAAACCTAAATCACCTGTAAGTATTAAGTCATAATAATCAATAGTTCTATTAGTATCTTTTAAATGATCAGCAATTACTCTAGCTGCAGCAGGTGCCATAACTGCTCCCATATTAAATACATCATTGATACCCATATCAGTGACTGTACCTAAAGTTGCTGATTCTACTTTTATATTTGATTTTTCTTGAGATAAATAACAAGAAGCACATCCAGTAGTTGTAAATGTTGTATAATCTCTTTTTGGTCCTCCATATTCTACTGGATTTCTAAATTGTTTTTCTGCTCCATTATTATGAGAAGATGATGTTACTATAGCATTTTTTATTTGATTAGCTTCTATCATATTACTAGCTAACATTAAACTAAGTGTACTAGTCGCACATGCAGAATATAATCCTATTAAAGGTATTCCTATTTTACTTGATGCATAATTAGTCGCAACTATTTGATTTAATAAATCTCCACCAATATGTACATCTACTTTAGTATTTTTTATATTTAACTTATTTAATAATATTTCTACACTATCAGTTATACCTTTTATTTCTGCTTGTTCCCAAGATTTTTCACCAAAATAAAAATCATCATAACTTTTATCATATAATTTAGAAAATGGTCCTTTTGCTTCATATGGTCCTACTACTGTACTAGTTTCATTAATGTATACGTTGTTATATTTAAATGTCATATTATCCTCCCATTACAAACAGTCTTAAAAGTCCAAATATATAAGCACTAACAACACCAAATATAATTACTGAACCTGCAAGTTTAAACATATTTGCACCTAACCCTGTAACAAGCCCTTCTCTTCTATATTCTAAAGCTGCACTCATCATAGCATGAGCAAATCCTGTTATAGGCACAATAAGACCACATTTAGCAAAATTAACCCATTTATCAAAGAATCCAAAACAAGTAAGTAAGCATCCTAAGAATACTAAAGTAATAATCATAAACACACTTGCATCTTTACTAGATAAATCAAAATAATAAGAATAAAATTCTACTAAAAAATTTCCTAATACTCCCATAAATCCACCTATTATAAAAGCAATTATTGCATTTCTTAATCTAGGTTCGCTCGGAGTATATTTATCTACTATTTTTTTATATTCTTTTTTCTCCATAAAAAAATCCTCCCACTTTTATTGTGGAAAGATTTGTAATTTTTATTCATTTTTTTATTTTTCAGGCTTTACCATCATATTAAGTTTATTCTACCACGTAGTAACTTATTCCATCACTTGTAGTTTTTGTATCTACTATTGATACGTCAGATTTTAGATATAGGACTGGACGGGCCCCAAAGGAGTCGAAAGCGTTGCTGTTAAACACATCACCAGACGAATACACATAGAATACGTAATCTGAGTAACTAGATTTAGGAGATATGGTACATTGAGATATTGATGAATCAAAAAGCCAATCGTTTGTTCTGCATGCATATGATGAAGTACTACTTGAATATTTATATAATGTATCACTACAACTTCCTAAGTCTGTTGCATATCCATAATCACTCGGATACATTAATCCTATCTTTCCTACCCATTCTGTTGCATGACCACTATATACTGTTATTCCTCTTTCATATGAATAAAAGTCATTTGAATATAAATTAGATGGTGATGATGTCCCTCCCAAGTTCCATAAAACATTTTCTACTTTACTTCTTGCTGTTGCTGATAGCCCTTTTCCTGTTAAATCTAATGTAATTGCTGTTGTACTATTATTATAATAACTTGTTGTACTTGCATTATAGTATGCATCATTTAATAATATTTGTAATGTTGAATCATTCCAATTATTATCATAACTTCCACTTGTTGTATCATCCCAAATATAATCTCCTATTGATTCATCTCTTATTATTTTTACTAGTTTTTCTGATGCACAATTATCATAATGTCCATCACTGTCACTATCTGTATTACATGGTAATTCATCTGTCGCATACTTTGTTTCAAATACTCCTATTATTCTCCATAGTATTACCTTATCACTTGAATCTCTATCTCCTATATCTATATAGTTATTTGGACTTGCTCCATAGTATCTTAAGTTTCCTCCACTTGATACTGTTCCTCCTAGTCCATCATCTATTATTCCATTTGTTGTATCTACATTGTATGTTATTGAATTATTTGTTACTGTACTATTTGGACTATATAGATTTGTTATATATTCTACGAGTGATTCACAAGATATTTCTTGATATTCATAAGTGTATTGATTAAATTCAGAAGTAGAAGGAACAGTTATCTTTACATAACCTTCTAAATTTTCCTTTGTTTTTGGATCTTTAACTTCTTTAGCTTCTATGTATCCTTTAGAAATTAACTCGGAAATAGATATGCAAGTATCTTCTTCATCCATTCCTTCTTTTAAATAATATGCTTTTGCAGCTTCCTCTACATTATGTTTTTGTGTAGCTGATAATGAATCCTTAGAATCAGATAAAATATTATTTACTGATACAACAGTTATAAGTGCGATAACGCCTAATATTACTATTACAGCTAATAATTCTACTAAAGTAAATCCTTTTTTCATTATATCCTCCCTTTTTATTTAAAAAAGTTTAACAAAAAAATTTGTTAAACCATTTAATACATAACTGGTGGGACGTTAGGGATTCGAACCCTAGACCCACTGATTAAGAGTCAGTTGCTCTACCAACTGAGCTAACGTCCCAGTGAATAAATAAATTTTATGTGTAACATTTCATTACTTATTCAGTATATCACAATATTAAAAAAAAGAAAATACTTTTAACAAAAAAATGAGTTTTTACTCATCTTTGTTATAATTAATTACAAAATTATATGCATCTTTACACATCTCATCAATTCCAAGTTTTGCTTCCCAATCTAATTTTTCTTTAGCATAACTAGGATCAGCATAACAAGCATCTATATCTCCTGGACGTCTAGTAGTTATTTTATAATTAACATCTATGTCATTAACACTTTTAAATGTATTAACTATTTCAAGTACACTATATCCATTTCCAGTACCTAAATTATATGCATCTACTCCTTTATCTTTTAAAACCTTCTCTATAGCTTTTATATGTCCTTTAGCAAGATCTACTACATGTATATAATCTCTTACTCCTGTACCATCTTTAGTATCATAATCATTACCAAATATACTTAAACACTCTAATTCTTTTGTAGCTACTTTAACTATATAAGGCATTAAATTATTTGGTATATCATTAGGGTTTTCACCAATAAGACCTGACTTATGAGCACCAATTGGATTAAAATATCTAAGTATTGCGATACTCCATTCATTATCAGATTTAGCTAAGTCTCTAAGTATATCTTCTATCATTAATTTAGTTGTTCCATATGGATTAGTTGTAGATAATGGAAAATCCTCTTTAATTGGCAAAGATTTTGGTTTACCATAAACTGTAGCACTTGATGAGAATGCTAATTTTTTACAATTAAATTCATTCATAACTTCTAAAAGAGTTATAGTTGAATCTAAATTATTTCTATAATATTTTAATGGTACTTGTACTGATTCTCCTACTGCTTTATATCCTGCAAAATGTATTACTGCATCTATTTTATGTTCTTTAAATATTTTAATTAAAAGATTTTTATCACAGCAATCCCCTTCATAAAATTTAAAATCTTTATTAGTTATTTCTTTTATCTTATCTACTACTTCTATTTTAGAATTAGAAAGATTATCAATAACTACTACTTCATATCCTTCATTCAATAATTCAACACAAGTATGGCTACCTATATATCCAGTACCACCTGTAACTAATATTTTCATTAAATCACTCTACTTTCCAATAAAAGTATACTATAAAAAAGAAAAAAAATAAATACAATTATTTATTCTTTATATGAAATATCATAATTACTCGGTCCTTTAATACATTTGCCATCTATATCAAATCTAGATGAATGACAAGGACAATCCCAAGTCTTTTCTTCTTCATTAAATATTAAACTACATCCAAAATGTGGGCATTTATTATGAATTATATGTTTAAATCCATTTTCGTCTTTATATATAGCTAGATTTTTACCATTTTTATTTATAAAAGATACTTTATTTGAATACCAAGATTTATTTTTATTTAGTTTAGGTCCTAAAAAAGATTTAATTTGACCTAGTATTATGGAAGGTAACGATATTAAATTAGACAAATTTATTCTATTAGGATTAAATACTTCTGCATATTCATTTTCTTTATTCAATATCATATCACTTATTATTTTTGAAGCTAATACGCCATTAGTCATACCCCAAGTATTATAACCACAAGCTATATACATATTTTCTTTTAATATACCTATATATGGCATATGATCCGGAGTCATTATATCTACATTAGAATAAGTCATTACTATATCACTATCTTTTAATTTAAATATTTCCTTAACACGTTGGAAGTGGTATGAATCATTTTGTTTAACACTCGTATTATGACTTTCTGCTAAACATATTTGGTATATATTATCTCCATCTTGATAGAATCTAGTAGAATACGTTGGACTTGAAGAACTTATACAAGTAAATTCACCATCCACTTTTACTTTACTAATTACCATATATGATTTTTCTATATGAGATTTTAAGGGTAATAAAAGTGGTAATACAAAATATGGATAATGACAAGCAAGTACTACTTTTTTAGTTTTTATACTATATTTATTTGTATGACAAATATAATAATTATTTAATTTTTCTATTTTTATTATTTTAGTATTTTCATATATATTTATATCATTTTCTTTTAATACATTATAAATACCATTTAAATATTTTATAGGATTAAAAATATATGTATCACTAACACAGTATGATGAGTATTGAGTTATTTTACTAGGTAACTTTTTATCATTCACCTCTATATTATTTTCTTTTAAAAATTCTATTTCTTTTTTTAGTGGCTCTACTTCACTTAGCGTATTAGCAAATACATATGAGTCTACTCTTTTTAAATCACAATCTATATTTTCTTTTTTTATTATTTCTTTTATATTTTTTATTGTTTCTAATTGAGATTTTAAATATTTAGTAGCTATCTCTTTATTTCTAATTGTAGATATTTTAGTATATATTCTTTCTTGAAAATAATTTATTTTAGCAGTTGTATTTAAAGTCACTCCATGACCTATTTTATTTGCATCTACTATGCATATATCATTATCTTTTAAAAAGTAGGCAGTTGTCATACCAGTAATACCTGCTCCTATAATTAGTATATCTGTTTTAATATCTTTATTTAATTCTTGTATTTCTCTTTTTATTTCTTTTTTATTCCATATACTCATGAACATCACCAGTATTAGTTTTAACTAAATATTTTTGTATATACAAAAAAAGACTTAAAGTCTTTTAAATAGTATTAAGCATTTAAATCTGTAAACTCTTGATTTAAAGTTTGATATTTAGTATCAAGTTTTTGTTGTTCTGCTTTTTCTATAGCGTACCAACCTTTTCTAAACATCAATTCATATGTTTCTCTTTGTAAATTTGAATATTCATCAAACATAGTTTTATATTCGTTATATAGAGTTTCATTACTTACTTCTGTTAATACTACTGAATAATTTTTTACCATTTCCTTTAAACAACTAAGTAAAGAATTCATATAATCTTTATCATTAATATTTGTTCCTTTAGGGACTTCTGTTTTTGGATTACTAATTTGATTATTGTTCATTGTTACCTCCATTGTTTATAATGTTTAAAATTTTAGTCATATTGCCGTGAAATACGTTTGATGCTTTTTGTAATATTCCACTAAGTTCTTCATCACTAACAGAGTTAGCTGCGTTATAACTGGTTTTATAAGCTCCATAATTCCAATTAAACATATCACTTAAATAATCTAAATCTTTACTACTAATGATATTTGGTACTACATTGTATGTTTGTTTCATAATTTTTCCTCCTTTTTTATATTGAAACAAAAGAAAAGAAGTTATACAACATTTTTTGAATTATAAAAATGGTTTTAATTTTTCAACTGCAGTTTCTTGTACTTCTACATATTTTTCTACTAATTTATTTATTTCCTCATTAGTATCTTTATGATTCAATAATCTTCTTCCTTCAATTATTCCCATATTTGTTCCTTGTAACAATAATTCGGCTATCTTAGAAGTACTAGAATCTAGTAATGTTTTCATTTCTATTCCATACCAAGTCATCACTTTATTCATAGTACTTGTTTTATGTGGTTCATCTTCACTATATTCAGGATAAATTTTATTTATTTCTTCTGATATTTCTTTATATTCTCTGTACTGTCTATTTAACTCTTCTTTTAATTTTTCATCTTCTACTTTATCCATTATAAAGTGTATAGCATCTCTACCCATACAAGCGCCCTTACTTAATTCATCCAATACATTTACTTCTTGTTCTTCTTTTTTTGTCATATTATTCCTCCTTTTTATATATTGAATAAATTTTAATAATTTTATACAAAAAAGAATCATTTTTCTTGATTCTTTATATGTTTTTTCTTATATATAGTTTCAATATATAATCTATATGCTTTGTCTACTGTTTCATCCCAATTTTTATATAAATCTATATAGGCATTTTTACATACCCTTTCATATAAACTTTTATTACTCATTATTTCTATTATTCTGACAGAATAAGCTCCTATGGTGTGATCGGATAAAAAGCCATTAATATTATCAGTAACAGTTCCAGCTGTCACTGTATTTTTTAATAATAATGCTGGGGTAGATTGACTAGCAGCTTCAATCTGTACTATAGATGAAGCATCATATACAGATGGGAACAAGAATAAATCTGCTCTAGAATAATAATATTTAAGTTCCTCTCTATCTGTAATTTTCCCACATAAAATAATATCTTGTTCCATTTTTAATTGCTTTATATGATTTTTTAATTTTTGTTCATCCTGTCCTGTACCCACATATAGCATTTTGAATTTTAATTTAGGATTCTTATATTTAACTGCTTTAAGTGCATCTACAATAAAAATGATATTTTTTAATGTGTTTATTCTACCTACAAACAAAAATACCTTTTCATTAAATTTAATATTATGTTTCTTATTTATATAACGATGAGCCTTTTTTATATCTTTCACCGCTTCCATCTCCGTTGCGTTATTCATAACTCTAGGGTATTTTTTACATTTATAGTCTTCATAATAAAGTTTAGCTACTTCACTATTTACAGCCCAGCATTCATCGCATTTATTAAATGTTTTCATTAATTTATTATTAAGTTTAGTAGCAAGTAAATCTGATTTTACTGCTTTTTGAAAATCTTGTTTAAATTGACTATGCATAGTAGCTATACAAGGAATATGATGTCTTTTCGCATATTTTAGTCCAGCTACTCCCAAAGTAAATGGTGAATGTATATGGACTATATCTAATTTATATTTATTTAAAATAGATGTAAATTTTCTATCTAGTTTTGGAATTGGTAATGAATAGTCAAGAAAAGGTACTTTTAACGAATTACATCTAACCACTTCATATGGAAATTTTGAGTCATCATAACTTTTATTTAAGTATGATGGAACAAAAACTATTACATTTGCATACTTAGATAATCTTCTTGCATAATTATCTACTACCATGACTACTCCATCTGACATAGGATAAAAAGAATCGTTAAAAAGACCTATCGTTATTTTTCTATCTTTAGCTATTTTTTTCATTTATTACTCCTTAACTAATATTATATATACATTATATCACAAAAAAAGAACTATTAAAAATAGTTCAACACTTAAATTAAATTGGTTGCCCCAGAAGGATTCGAACCTACGCATAATGGAGTCAGAGTCCACCGCCTTACCGCTTGGCCATGGGGCAATGTTGATAATTAAATTATACAACTTATAATTTAATTATTCAACAGTTTTTGTTCTTTTAAATTCATTAATTCAATAATATTGTCTTCTAAGTTATACCATTTAATCTGTATCCAATGTCTCATATATTCCATTTTTTCATTATAAT
Organism: Bacilli bacterium; assembly: GCA_017462455.1. Lineage (GTDB taxonomy): Bacteria > Bacillota_I > Bacilli_A > RF39 > UBA660 > UMGS1613. The sequence continues at coordinate 8,903 of JAFTRC010000028.1, forward strand.
TTAAAACTCTTGACATAGGTTGAAAAGTTAAACAAGAAAAATGAAGTGCTGAAGATTGAATATCTTTTTTACTTAATATATAAGCATAAATTTCATTTGGCGTTATGAATAGAAAATCATCTGGTGTTCCATAAACTAATAAATTTATATGATGAGTTTGCCATTGTGTGCCTTGAATTATAAATCTATTTATAACTTTTTTTAGTATTTCAGGCTTATTTATTTCTTGGTTTATAATATCTATAGACTTTTGATTTTCTAATTTATATTCAGCTGCACTTTTTCTAATTTCCCCAGTGCCATTTAAAGTGCCATCACCGTATTGATATTTAAGAATTTCTTTTATTATATTTTCATCTACATTAATACTCTTTAAAAATTTTTTAAATTTTTCTATAGATTCACAATGAACTGAATTTTTATGACCCATTTTTATACTGATATATTTTATTTTATTTCCTACCTTTATACATATATCTCCTTTTTCATATTCAACATTTTTATAACTTTTAATTATTGTATCTTGTTTTATATGGGGAAACAAAGAAGATACTAATTCTTGTAATAAAAAACTTAACTCATTAAATTTTTTATTATTAATTTCTTTTATAAAAAGATATTCGTTTCTAATACCTTGATTTTTTATATTATCACCTCCTCACATATATTATTCCGCAAAACTTTTCAATTTCCTTTTTTAAGAAGAAATTCATAAAAAATTCATTAATCTATCACACAATTAACACATTAACTATTGTTTTAGTAATAAGAATAATATTAAAAATGGCCAAGTAATAATTTTTTTATCTATAGGATAAGCTTAGTACAGTCGATAAACGAGAGGTCGATATTTCTTATCTATATCTATTTTAGGCATAACACACAAAAGTGCATTTCATCGCAATGCGTTCACGAATATACAAAGAAAAAAACCATATAAAATGGTTTCTAAATTCATAAATGGTGACCGGTACGGGATTCGGACCCGTGAATGCATGCGTGAAAGGCATGTGTGTTAAGCCGCTTCACCAACCGGCCATATACTATAAAAATGGTGGGCCTGAATGGACTTGAACCATCGACCTCTCGCTTATCAGGCGAACGCTCTAACCAGCTGAGCTACAAGCCCATAAAAGATATGACTATATAAGTATATCCTATTTTTTGTATTTTGACAATACTTTTTTGCAAAAATTTTCATTTTTTTCAAAAAGTACCCTAAAAAAGCATCTGATTAGTTAGTTCACCTTCAGCTATTTTCGTGATAATTTTACAAAAAAATCTTTCCTTTTTTGGAATAAGGAAAGATTTTCAATCTTTTTATTATAATATTAGAATAATCTAAGTATATCGTTAAATGTTACAACAAGCATCAATATCATAAGCAAAATAAATCCTACAGTACTAATAATATTTGTAATCTTCGGATTAACCCTACTACCCTTTATTTTTTCTATTATTATAAATAATAAATGACAACCATCAAATGCAGGTATTGGTAACAAATTAATAAATCCTACATTTATACAAATTAAACATAATAGTGAAACTAAATTTGCAAAACCATATTGTGAATATACACTTACTGCATTAAATATTCCAACAGGGCCTGATAGCATTGTTAAACTTATTTTACCAGTTATTAAATAAAATACTGTAAATACCATTTGTTCTATAGTACTAAAGAATTTTATAAATGCATATTTAATTGCTGCAAAAAATCCTTTTTCAGTAGTTCCTGTAATATAAAATCCATAATTATATCCTAATAATTCATCATCATCCAATTCTTTAGGCTGAATTGTTGATTCTTTTAGTGTTCCATCTTGTGACTGAACTGTTAATAAGAATGAACTATCATCTACTTTTTCTAATTCAGTTAATAATTCTGAATAATTTTCTATTTGTATACCATTTATAGCAGTTATTTTATCATTTTCAGATATTTCACTTAAACTTGATTTTGTTACTGTTAAATCAGAAACTTCAAATCCATAATCCATTTCATAAAGAAGATATGATTTACCAACTGCAATCGGATTAACAGAAACATCTTTTTTATTACCATTAGCATCTTTTACTGTCATAGTGAAATCATCACCATCTACAATAGTAAGCTCCAGTGAAAGTTTATCATAGTTATTTACAAAGCTTCCATCAATCGCTACTATTTTATCATTATCACTTAACCCAGATATTGTACTATTAGCTACATAAACATTGTTAAGTGAAACTTCATTAAACAAACCTATAAAGAACAATAATACAATTGCAAGTAAGAAATTCATCATAACCCCAGCACCCATAATAAGTGCTCTTTGCCATGCTGGTTTTGTTTGTAAATTTTTATCTTTTGGTATGCTTTCGTCTACCTCAGCTTCTTCACCTGCCATTTGAACAAAACCGCCTATTGGAAAAAGTCTAATACAATAATCTGTTTCATCATTTTTTCTGTTAAATTTAAATATTCTTGGTCCCATCCCTATTGAAAATTCATAAACATGTACTCCAAATTTTTTAGCAAACAAGAAATGTCCTAATTCATGTATAAATACTGTTATACCTAAAATTAAAATAAAATATATAATCGTCATCTAATCACCTCTATAATATATTTAAGAAAAACGTAAATGCTAACATTACAAATATTATACTATCAAGTCTGTCAAGTATTCCTCCATGACCTGGCATAATATTAGAAAAATCTTTTACACCATACATTCTTTTAATTGCAGAAAAGAATAAATCACCAAATTGACCAACTAGACTTAAAAATAACACAATTAAGCTAACTGCAAATACTGATGCACTTGGATCAATAACAGTTAAATAAAATACTGTACAAACGAAAGTACCAACTAAACTTCCTCCTATTGTTCCTTCCCAAGTTTTATTAGGAGACATTACTTCAAGTAATTTATTTTTTCCAATCAATCTACCAACAAAATATGCATAGGAATCTGTAATTATAGTAATTAAGAATAAAAATATTATAAGCTCAAGTCCAATATTTCTATACATTGAAAACAATGACATAGAACATCCTAAGAAAAATACTCCACCTAATAAATAAAACGCATCTTTTATACTATAAACTTTTTCATTATGATATAAAACTACAGGCAAAAGAATAGTTAAAAATATACCTGAAATTATTCTATAATCTAATGAAAAACTCATATTGCTATTTAATGTATTTTGAAAATATAGAAGAGTCATCATTATATAAGAAATAAATCTTATAAAATCTGGAAATTTCTTTTCCTTCTCTCTTATTTTCATAAATTCTCTTAGGCCTAAGATTGCAACCACATAAAATGCTAAATTCAACGTAAATCCACCTACAATAAATATAGGTATAAAGATTGCAAAAACAACTGCAGCACTTATTACTCTCTGTTTCATATTATCACATCCTATATATAATTATAATATAATAATCAAATTATTACAAGAAGAAAGTAAAAATAAATTGACACGTATGACTTTACAGTTATACTTTTCTACTTAATTGAAACTTTTGTAAAATTTACCAAGCACTTTCCTATTATATAAAAAAATTGGATTACTCCAATTTTATAATGAATCAATATTAATTCTTACTCTACCTAATTTCTTAGTATAAGCTGCAGCTTGTACTATGGTACGAATTGAATTAGCGATTTTACCTGCTTTTCCAATAACAACACTCATACAATTGCTTGGAACTAATACTTGAATAACAATATCACCTTCAGAATCAACTTTTTTTACACTGATTTCTTCCCCTGGTAATAATTCTTTCACTAAATATTCTGTTAAACTAACTAATTCCATACTATTTTCCAGCCTTTTCGTTTTTCTTACTTGACATTTTAGCTTCATGGAATTCTTTTAAAATTCCTTCTTTACTTAAAATATCTCTAACTGTATCTGTAGGAGTAGCACCATTATTTAACCATTTAATAGCTAAATCTTTATCTACTTTTACTACTGCAGGATTTTCAACTGGATTATAATATCCTATCTCTTCTATAAATCTTCCATCTCTTGGAAATCTAGAATCTGCAACAACAATACGGTAGAAAGGTCTTTTTTTAGCTCCCATTCTTTTTAATCTCATTTTAACTGCCATAAAGCACCTCCATTCACTGTATATAATAATAGCACACTTATAACTTTATGTCAACCTTTTTAGGTTAACTTAATTTTGTTTTTTTATAAATAAAAAAGTACAATTGTACTATTTTATAAAGTCATCATTAACATTATCTATTTCTTCTATATCTTTTTCAGTTAATTCATCCTCTATTTCATCCCATGGTTCTTCATCTTCTTCTATAGCTATTTTTACTTTTGTTTCACCAACTACTTCTACTCCTAATTCTTTTTCTATATCAAAATTTATACCTTTTCCACTTATATTTACTCCAGAACAATTAGGTTGTTTTAAAGTTCTAACAATAATATCTGTATCATTTGAAAGATCTGCACTTTCCTTTAATCTCACATTAAATAAATCATTGTACGATATATTTTTATTAACTACTGTAGTTTTAGAGTCATTGTCATATGAATACCATATATTTACATCATACGAACCACTAACCCCTATTTTTTCATTAGTTTTATATCCTTTAAATTTATGATTTATTACCCAACATCCAAGAATTGTTGTAGGTTCATTTTCTACTTCTATGCTATAATTATCTTTAAAATATTTTTTACCTTTACCAATAACAGCTTTAGTAACTATCTCCTTATATAATGACATGTAATCACTCCTCAATTTAATATATGAAAGAGTTTAGTAAAAATGCACAAAAAAAGTAGTTTTACTACTTTTTAATCAACTAACTTACCATCTAAGCTCCAAGTTTTAACATCTGTTATTTCTACATCAACTATTTTACCTAGATATTCTTCACTAGCTTCAACATTAACTAATTTCATAGTGTCGGTATATCCCATAAGTTTACCAGGCTTTTCACTAGGCGATTCTAATAAAACTTGAACCACTTTACCCATATATTTTTGATTAGCCTCATTCGCATACTTATTTACTAGTTTATTTAGTTTATAAAGTCTTTCATTTTTTTCTTGTTCTGTTAAATCATTTTTCATTTTAGCTGCAGGAGTTCCAATTCGAGGAGAATAAATAAATGTGAATGCTGAATCAAATTTACAAGTGTTTACTACATCTAATGTATCTTTGAAATCCTCTTCTGTTTCTCCAGGAAAGGCAACAATTATATCAGTAGTTATAGAACAGTTTTTAACTTTTTCTTTTATTTTATTAAACAATTCTATATATTTTTCTTTTGTATAACGTCTACCCATAAGTTTCAATATTTTATCACTACCTGATTGTAAAGGTAAATGAATATATGGCATTATATTATCGTATTTAGCAATTATATCGATCATTTTATCATCAAAATCCCATGGATGACTAGTTACAAATCTAATTCTATCTATACCTGTTTTAGCTGTTGCTTCAAGTAATTCACCCATAGTATAATCAATATTTAGGTCTTTACCATATGCATTGACATTTTGTCCTAATAAAGTTACTTCCTTATAACCATTATTTACTAATTCTTTTACTTCTTTAATTATATCTTCAGGCATTCTACTTCTTTGTTTACCACGTGTATAAGGTACTATACAATATGTACAAAACTTATCACACCCATACATAATATTTACCCAAGCTTTATACTTAGAATCTCTTTTTACAGGGATTCCTTCATATACATCCCCTTCAATACTAAATACTTCTATTTCTTGTTTATTTTTTTCTAAAGATTCTTCTAGTATTAATGGAAGTTTGTGTAAATTATGAGTTCCAAAAACTATATCTACCCATTTGTATTTACGCTTTATATCATCTACTACGCTTTCTTCTTGAGCCATACAACCGCATATACCACATATTACTTCTGGTCTACTTTCTTTTAAATGTTTTACTCTACCTAAAAAACCAAACATTTTATTATGAGCATTCTCACGTATCGCACAAGTATTTAAAAGTATTATATCAGCATCTTCCATCTCCATAGTTTCAGTAAAACTCATATCTTCTAAAATTGCTTTTATATTTTCACTATCATGTACATTCATCTGACAACCATAAGTCTTTAAATAATATTTTTTATCTTTACCCATAGTTTTCATGTTCTCAGGTACTTGATAATCATCTCTTATTATTTTTATTTCTTTTTTTGTTCTCACTTTTGCTTCTTTTAAATCTGGTAAATTCATAAAATCACTTCCTTTCATATAATAACATAATTACTCTTTTTAAGCAATATAATTTAATGGTGATTATATGTTTACTGATAGCGAAATACTAAGGATAGCTAAATATTTAAATATTGATTTTTCTAAATTTTCTTTTGATGATTTTAAAAGAGGTATCGTTATTGAACTAGAACATGGATTAGAAAGTATAAATACTAATGTTACTAATGATGATTTACTTAAAACAGCTAAAATAGCTCTAGCTCATTTAAATGAATATCCAAATTATTATAATAAAGATTATGGACTTTTAGTTTTTGAAGATTTTTTAAAAAGTAAATTAAAATAAAAACTTTACGATGTGTAAAGTTTTAATCTTTAAAATGAATCATTTTATTTACCATATTCTTTATATTGTCTGAAGAAAATGGTTTATTCAACATATCTACTATATTGTAAGTAAATGCTTTTTCTATAGTTTCTTTAGTATCATCGCCAGATATTATAACAATAGGATATTTTTTTAATAAATTGTTATTTTTAAAATAATTAAGCACCATAAATCCATCACTTTCAGGCATATTTAAATCAAGTAACATACCAATTATATCATATTTTTTATCTGTTATATGTTTTATCGCTTCTTTACCGTTAGAAGCTTTTAAAACTACATATTCATCACGTAATGCTTTTTCTATAATATTTCTAATTATCATAGAATCATCAGCTACTATAATTGCTTTATCCATATTATTCATCTCCTAAATATTTTTTTACAATACTTATTATTTTATTGACTTCATCCATAAGTTCTTGGTTGTGTTCCTGAATGTAAGATATGTTATTATTTTTACCTTCTAATTCTTGATTTAATGATAACTCAGCTAACTTTTTAAAGCCTAAATATTTACTATCACTCTTCATGGAATGCATGCATATAGCATAATTAGCAGCATCTTCATTATCTAAATGTTCTTTCATTTTAGGTATTCTAGTTTCACACTCAGTTAAGAAATCTTTTAATGTATCATTATACATTTCTATATCACCTAAAAGTTCAATACTACTATCTACATCAATATCATTTTCTTTTAAATAATCTATATCTAATTGATTATTTTTTTCTTGTTTTACTTCTTCCACTATTTCTACCTTTTCTTCTTTTTTATTACTTATAAATTTAGATAATACTTTTCTTAATTCATTATCCTCTATTGGCTTTGATAAATAACCACTAAAACCAACTTCTAAATATTTATCAGCTCTACCTTGTATTGCATCTGCGGTAAGAGCAATTACAGGAGTATTAAAATCTTCTATTTGTTTTAATCTTTTTAATGTTTCTACACCGCTTATTTTAGGCATCATTATATCCATTAGAATTAAATCATATTTATTATTATTTTCTATTTTATTTATACATTCAAATCCATTTTCTACAGATGTTATATCTAAGTTATATTCTTTTAATTTCTTTATTCCTACTTTTATATTTAATTTATTATCATCTACTAATAATACTTTTTTATTATCAAATTTTAATATTTCATTTTCTATTAATTCTTCTTTTTTATATAAACCATTTCTTATTTCTTGAGTTAAATAAATTGTAAAAGTAGAACCTTCTCCATACTCACTTTGTACAACTATTTTACCACCCATCATTTCAACAAGTCTTTTAGTTATAGCAAGTCCTAAACCAGTTCCTTCAGTAGTTGTATTTTTATCTTCATCAAGTCTTTGGAACTTAGTAAATAATTTATCTATTTGTTCTGTTTTAATACCTCTACCAGTATCTTTTATGGTTATAACTAATCTACATTGATTTTTATTGTTTACACAACTAACATTAAAATTAATTTCACCTTTTTCTGTGTATTTAGCTGCATTTGTTAATACATTAGTAATAATTTGTTTTACTTTACCACTATCTCCATATAATACATCTGGTAAATCTAAAGCAAAATTTGTTTTTAATTCAATATCTTTCTCGCCTATTCTAGGTAGTATAAGTTTAGTTAAATTATCAAGTATTTCTCTTAAATTATATTCAGTATTAACTATTTCCATCTTATCTGCTTCTATCTTACTTATATCTAGTATTCCATTTACTATCTCAAGTAGGTTTTGAGAAGCTGTTACTATATCTCTAGCATCTTCTTTAGCCTCTTCCAGATTATCTGCATTTTCAATACATTGACTAAATCCTACTATAGCATTAAGAGGTGTTCTTATCTCATGAGACATATTACTTAAGAAATCTGTTTTAGCATTATTAGCTTTTTCAGCTTGATCTTTAGCAAGTTCTAATTGATTGATTAATTTAACATCTGGATTTTCTATTGTAAAATACATTAGAAATATAATCAAAGAATGTCCTGTAGTAGCTATTAGAATTGCTCTATTGGAAGATTGTATTACAAAAACTAGTGATAGCATTATTATACAAGCAATGATAGGTATATATTTTTTTTCTCTTAAGTTTTTAAAATTTCTAATACATTTATAAATCCATATAGATATTATTACTCCACATAAAATTAATAATATATTAATTCCAGGACCATATGTGTAAGTAAGAGTTCCATCATTATATATATATATAGGTAAACAAAACATAATTGCTGCAAAAAAAGCACATAATATATAAGATATAACTTGCAATTTTTCATAATAGACATCTACATTTATTTTCTTCTTTTTACTTAGTGTGGTCATAAAAACATAAATATTAAAAATCAAAGACCAGGCGAATATATAAACAACATAACCTTTTAATATAAACATAGAAATAAAATAATATTTATCTACCATGTCTACAGCTACATAACACAATATTTCAAATATCAATCCTATTATATTAGTTATTATAATATATTTATATATATTATTTTCTATTGATTTAATTCTAGGCTTATAAAAATATATAATTGATAAAATAAATATATATATTAAACTACAAATTGGAAACGCCATAAAACTTTTCATACAGTCACATCCCTTTTCTACTTTCCTACTATATACATTTTAACACAATATTATTTTTTTACCAATAAAAAAACGATTATTTTATCGTTTTCTTTAACTGATTTACTTTTTCATCAGTTACTATTTCTATTTCATCACAAGTTATTGGATATGAGTTATAATTATCTCCTTCTATATCTGTTTGAATAAACGTATTAAATTGTTTAATTTTTTTATAATATCCAGTCTTATCTTCAGGTAAAATTAAATAATCTCTTTTTGCTGTTATAGGATTTGTTTTAAATTTATCAATAAATTTAGTACCAATTAAAAATTCCATTCCGTCAAGTTTTATATTTGATATATAATCTAAAACTTCTTCTTTTCTTGATTCCCATTCTTTATTTAGAACTGTTACTATTGCTGGATATTCTTGATTATTTAAAGTAAATTTAATTACTTCAGCTTCTGCAACACCTGGGTGTTCTAAAACCTTTTCTTCTATATCAAACATATAATATCTGTTTCTATTATTTTCAAAATAATCAGTTCCTCTACCAAATACTCTATATTTTCCATTACTATATCTTATAGCAACATCTCCAGTATTAATCCAATTATCTTCAGTAAATAATTCAGCATTTTTGCTTTCGTCTAAATATCCTGCAGTTTGACAAGGTGATGATTTTTCTAAGATTCCACGTACATTATCAGGTAAAATTTCTCTAGTCATTGGATCAACTATTCTATATTTTACTCCAGGAGCTGGAACTATAGTAACATCATCTAAATCTTTATTTCTATCTGAAATTCCAGACATACTTCCTGTTTCTGTCATGCCATATCCATCTAATATATATTCAATTCCTAAACGGTTTCCTGTTTCTCTAAATTTTTTCATTTGAGCAGGTGTTACTGCTTCTCCGCCAATAAAAACATATTTCAAATGGCTTAAAGCTCCATCTTTAAGTCCTGAGTTTTCTAGGGTTGCAACATGACTTGGCGCAACTAAAGCTAGTTTTGCTTTTGTATCTGCTAAATCTTTAGCAAAAGCAAATCTATCATATTTAGGCTTATAATTCATCGTCATACCACTAAATAATCCTGCATGTATTCCATGAACTGCACCTGTTGCATAAAACATTGGTATAAAAACAGTTTGTCTATCTCCAGGCTTAAAATCAAACCACAACTTATCATATATTTCAGCCATTTTAGTGAATCCATCAGAATATAATTGAACACATTTAGGTAATCTACTAGTTGTTGCTCCTGTTAGAAAGTATGCTCCGATTTGATTTTCCTCATAAGGAAATTCAATATTTTCTTTTATTTTTGAACCCGCTTTTGCAAATTCTTTCATTCTTATAAATTGCATACCACTTGGTAATTGTTTACCACTTTTAACATATTCATCTAAAAAGTCTACATCTTTTATTAAACCTTTCATTGAGCCTATCTTTTTTACTATAGGACTCATATAATCAGTTATTGATGTAATAATTACATTTTTAACACCTGCGTTATGTAGTTTATTTATAAGCTCTTCGTTTAAAAAACCGTCAAAAATTACTACTGTTTTACTGCCTATTTCTGTTGTATATTTTTCAGGATACGCATATAAAAAGCCTGGCCCTGTTAAGTTAACAATTTTATTTGCATCCATAGCACCATAAAACGCATTTACAGATGAAACTATTGATGGTGCAGATATTGTTATTGGATCTCTATTAACTCCATCTAAACTTATAAATGCTTTTTTATAATCCTCAAACATTTTAAAAGTTTCTGCATATGAATACTTATTTCCAAAATATTCACTAGCTGTAATTTTCATATTATCTTTATTTCTAATTTTCAAATCTTCTACTACTCTTCTTCTTGGATTTTTTATTTCATTTTCCATATTTCTTCCCCCAATCAAATTTAATTTTGTAATAGCTTATCTTTATTACAAATACATTTTAACACATTTCATTTACTGATTTCAATAAAATTTGTTAAAATATAACAAAAAAGATAAACAATATATTTAATTTTTGTTTATCTATAAAATTATTTAGTTTATATAATACTTATTTTTATTATTTATTCAATTTATTTTGTATGAAATAGTCATTTTAGTGTTTGAAATAGAAATACAGATACATAATTTATTATTATTTTATATTTTAAGCATCATAATCTTTACTACTATCTTACATATGAAATATAGATGAATAAATTATTACAAATTTCACCTTATTTTAAAATCCATTTATCATTTTTCCATATCATAGGAAAGTCGTTTACATTATTAGCAAGTAATAACCATAAATTATGATCCTAAAACACCAAATAATTGTATGATTAACAAATCAAGCATAAACCGCCTATTATTAACTTTTATTTTTTTAAATTTTATTCTTGAATAATTGTTGCATCACTATTATTTATTTTACACTTACAACCTATAAGAATAGTAAATAGTGGTCTAGTGTGTCCAAAATCCATATTAATGATTATTGAGATGTTAGCTAATTTTTCTTTTGATTTTAACAATTTTATTAATTCCTTATTTAATAAGTTAGAGTTAATTTGATTTCTACCTATCACAATTCCTTTAACTTTATCAAAATTTTTTTGAAGAAATAAAGAATGTAGATTTCTATCAAATTCAAATATAAATGTAGGAATATCTTTATTGGATAAATAATAATATAAATTATCATATCTACCGCCACTACACAAACTATTTTATGCAGTAGAGCTTATGTTAGTATTTACGAATTCAAATATAGTATCATTTTGATAATCTATTCTTCTTACTAATTTATTATATATTTTTTTGCACATTACCATCCTTTCTTAAACTGTTTCAATATATGTCAGGTTCATAACCTCTCATTAATACCTGTATCATTTCATCAAATTCTTCTTTTGGGAATATAGATGAATTTATTTTTACATTTTCTTTTACTTTTAAATGCAAATCAGTTTCCTTTGATAACTGTTCATGTATTTTTCCTAATGTCATTTGAGCACCTTGCAAACTATCACAAAATGGGCAAATATTTCCAGTATATACAAATCCTGCTTTTTTACTATATCTATTTTCTAAAGTATTATATTTACTAATTAAGAATTTATCAAATTTTTGTATTGAGCCTAATCTTATTAAATGTAAATTTGTAAAATTAGGAATAACTATGTTATTTAATTTAAAATCTATATCTAAAAAATAGCTTAAAACAGATATTTCATTATTACATTTCCAACAGTTAGATTTTTGTTCATATATATTAATTCCATTTTCGAGTAAGCACATATACATAAATTCAGAAATTTTCTTTACACTTTTACATTTAGGAAAATTACTGCATCCATAAAAATATCCATAAGTTCCATTTCTTAAAATATAATGCCCACTATCGCATTCAGTACAATTTAAGTTGGTTTCTTTTGAATCTGATTTATGAAGGGCTTTTGTTAGTACTACTTTATCATTATTAAAATCTATATCTTTTGATATATTATATTTTTGTTTATAAAACTCATGCTCTCCAGGTAATAAGAAATCTAAATGTTTATTTATCACTACTAAAGTTTTTGACTTTGAATCATCAAAACTAATATATCCCATGTTGCTTAAATGATTAAAACAATCACCAATCACATGTGGACTATCGTGATCTGGAACTCCTCCATAAAATCCTTCATAAATTTTATATTTTATTTTAAAATTACTTACATCACTTTCTAAACAATAATTAGTTCCATTTTCATCGCAAGCTTTATAAATACAATAATATATTCTAACAACAAACTCAGTAAATTTTCCTGTTTTTATTATCCTTTGTTCTTCAAAATATTCTCTTTGTTTTTCTATTTTATCTTTACTCCACATAATATCACCTTTAATATTTATTATTTTTTTCTCTTATCATCTTAGTAATACAATAATTAGAAAAATCTAAACTATTAATAATATTTTTATAATCTACAAAATTGTGTTCTTGTACATCTTCTATAGTATCTATATTAAAATAATTATAACTTATAACATTATCTATAAAAGGACCTATAGTACTACTTAAATTATCTTCTCTTAATATTATATCTATAATAGTTTTTTTCTTTTTTAATTCAAATTTTTCTTTATTTAATTCTTTACTTATAATAGCTTTTTCTATTTCACTTATAAATCTATCATGATTATTAGTAGTTGTTCCTATTGTAACTAATGTGTATTTATCTACTAATTCATAATTATAACTAATACTATAATCACAAATTTTATCTTTTACTAAATTACTATATATTTTAGAAGAATTATCAAATAAATAAGATAAAAAATAATCTAAGTAAAAACTAAGTTTAACTTGTTCTTTATTACTTAAATGACTTGTATCAACTTTATAAGTTAATCTTACAAAGTCTGTATGTACATCTTTTTTTATAATACCTTCTTTTTTGACTATTTCTTTAGGTTCATCAACTTTTACTACTTTATAATTTATGTCTTCTTTAATAATATCTTCATATGTTTTTTCAACTAATTCTTTTATTTTTTTCATATCAAAGTTACCTGATATAAATAAAATTTGATTTTTAATATTATAAAATATGTCGTAGCACTTCTTTATATATTCGTAATTCATATTTTCTATATCACTAACTTCACCTAATATATTGGCATGTTTTATATTTCTAAATAAACATTCATAATCCAATTTAGCCAAATCTGCATATTTGTTATCTTTTTTCATCATTATTTCTTTTATTATAGCTGGTTTGGTTTCCTCAATATCTTCAACTTTAAAATTAGGTTTATTAACTATATTTATAAGTTTAATTAAATCCTCTTCAAAATTGTATACTGAATCTATATAAAATTCAGTGACATCTTTATTAGTAAATCCATTAGACTTTGTACGATTTTTTTCAAATTCTAATATAGCATTACCGTAAGTAGAATGTTCTATAAGTAGGTGTTCTAAAAAGTGAGCAGTTCCATCTGTGATATTGAATTCATTATCATTTAAAATTACTTTTTTATTTATTCCACCAAATTTAACAAAAAGATTTGCAATTGTACAATGTTTAGAAGTATCTTGACAAAAAATTAATTTCAATCCATTTTTTAGTGTATATATTTTACTTTTCTTCATTAAACTCACCTCTTAAGAAATATATAGTATCTAAAGTTAATCTGTCTAATAAATTTAATAATTTTTTCATATCAAAATCATTTTTATACATTTCAAGTACAGTTTCTAAAGAATAACCAATTCCTAATTTTTCATCTATAAAATCGTTCAAATCTTTTACTCTACTATCCTTAGACCTAATTAAATTAAATTCTAAATCGCTTATAAGTTTTTCCATATAACTTAATAATATTTCTTCATCTTTTAATTTTTTAATTACACTCTTAACACTCGTAACTACTTTTTCTTTAGAAGTATTATTTATATAAGATTCTATTACTAATAATCCAGCTCTTTTTCTCATCCAAGTATTTGACGAATATATGAGTTTTTTATTCATTCTAAGTTCTTTAAATATCAAATCATTAGAGCCATGTCCTAAAATATTTTTAATAATTCCTAGATATAATTCGTCTTCTTCTGTCATATTTTTTACTTTATAAGCAATATAAAGTACAGATTCATGGTCACTAGAAACTTCATCTACTTCCTTTAATTCATCAAAAGGTTTTAAATAATTACTATAATTTTTTTCTATAATTATTTTTTCATTATTTACTTTTATATATTTTTTTATAAAATTATTTATATCTTTATCAACATCACCAGATACAAATATAATTGGGTTATTATTTAAAATATTGTCTTTATAAATATTATATAACTGTTTAGAATTAGCTTTTTCTAATAAATCTATATTATTATAAATATTATCTTTTAATACGCCTATATCATCTACTATATTTAAAAATGATTGATATGATTTTTCATATACATTTTTTTTACTATTTTTTACATTAGATTGTAAAAATCTTTTTTCTCTATCAAAACATTCTTTATTAAATTCTTCATCTATAATATTTGGGTTATATATTGTATCGATAAAAAATTCAAAAGCTGAGTTCATATCAAAATCTTTAACCTTTTTAGGATCTGGTACTACTAATCTAAATTCAAAATATAAATTATCATTAAATACAAATGTATTAACTCTATTCGATATAATAAATTTTTCATCATACGCTTGTCTATATTCTTTTTCTGTTTTATATTTTTTTGATGTATTTAACAATAATTGTCTTAATAAAGGTAAATATGGTATATATTCTTTACTATATTTACAAGAATAAATAAATACAAATTCTATTGTACTAAAGCCTTTTTTCTTTATTATATAAGGTGTTGATTTTAATATTATTTTTTTACTACTACTCATACTTTACTCCTTAATATATTTTTATAACTCTTCTACTTAATTAATAACTTTATATAATTTATCTTCTTTATCTAAATATTCTTTTACTACCTTAATTGTATCTTTAACTACATTTATTCTAGTACAATTTTTTAAACTATTTTCAAGTTCTTCTAATATTTTATCTTTAATTTTATCAAAAAATTCATCTTTAATATGATATAAATAACCTGTTTGTACTTGCATATTATCAACTCCACCTAAAGTATATCACAAACAAAAAGAAAACTCTATCCAAATGAATAAAGTTTTCAACATTTACAACCGAGATTATTTATTGCTCGCACCACTCGGAAGCGATTAACATTTCATGACTAGGATCATTTATTGCTCGCACCACCTAGAAGCGATTAACATTTATATTTTATACTAAAAGTCAATACTTTGGCATAAAACTTGCAAATTAACTTTGCACTATTATTACAATCAAATTTATTAAAAAATATTTATAATTAATTATTATACCAAAGACTTTTCTAACTCTTTTAAAATTTCTTCAAACTTTTTCTTTTTCTCTGAGTCTGTATAGGAGATAAAATATATAAATCATCATCCTTCTTATAATTAGCTAAATATAACTCTATTTTCCCACATTTATTCTTTTGACAATCTGTATAAACGATATATTGCTTATGATTTTTATTTGATGTAAATTAAAGTATTATATCATATAAAAGTAAATCAATATAATTATATCTATCTCCTATTTTTTTATATTCATTGTTCCTATAACAAAAATCTTCACCTAATTCATTTAAAATATTATCTAAATCTTCTAATATTAATTGTTTTAATATTTTCTCTGTCAATTTTTATTGAACCCTATTATTTTTTTAAATTATTGTATTTTTATATCTTTAATTATTAAAATTTGTTATATTTTTATTTTTTTATATAAAGTTTATGAAGGGCTCTAGTCATTGAAACATATAATAGTTTCATATCAATAGAGTTCTCTTTAAAGTTATTTTTATTTACTATTATAACTGAATCAAATTCCAACCCTTTAGATAAATAACTAGGTAGTATATTTATATCACTATTATAATTTAAATTACTTGAATTAATTAAATTAATATTTATTTTATCTTTTAAGTCTTCATATAAATTATTTGCTTCATCTTGAGTCTTTGTTATAACAGCAATTGTTTTATATTTTTCTTTTAATTCTCTAACTAAAGTTATTATATCTTTATCTGTATATTCTACTTTGTCACCATGTCTTATTACTGGAATAGCTCTATCTAATTTTAATAAATCATTTATTTTATTTGCCTCATCCATTATTTCTATAGTAGTACGATAACTCTTATTTAATTTTAATATCTCAAGATTATCAAATATATCATTTAAACTTTCCCAATTATTTATACTTCTATATGAATATAGACTTTGAGCTAAATCTCCGTATATACTGAATGTTGGATTTTTAAATATTTTATTTAATACATAGAAATTAAATTCTCCATAATCTTGGGCTTCATCTATTACTATGTGTTTATAATTATTAAAAATATCACTGCCACTTAATTTATATTTTATATATATTAAAGATGGTATATCTTCAAGTTCTATTTTATTTTGTTTTATGTCTTTAATATCAATATTATTTTCTTTTAATATATTTAAATATATATCTTTAACTTTTTTATTTAATATAACAAAATATTTTTTTAAATGATTATTTATATTATTTTTAAATTCATCTATTACTTTTTTATCTACTTTATCATTTATTAATCTTAAAACTATTCTAGTTTCATTATCTTTAATATATTTATTTAAAAGTAATATCAGTCTATCTATTCTTGCTTTAATACTCTTAAATGTACTCTTATTTATTTCATCATAAGTGTTTTTAATAAACTCTTTACTTAATATTTTCACATCATTAATACAAAAATCTTTATCAGGTAATATATTTAAATTTTTAAAATACTTATCTATTTCTTTTTTTATTTCCATACTTGTTTTAAATCTAGATATTTCATCAATATCTGTTATTTTATCAAGAGAATTATTTATAATATATTTTTCATCTATATATTTAAGCATTAATTCATCCATTGTATATTCAGCTACTCCATTAACATCTAAATCTGGCAATATTCCTGATATATAACTTACAAAAAACTTATTTGGACCTATTACCATATAATCACTTGCTTTAAATAGATGCCTATTATTATAGACTAAATAAGCAATACGATGTAGAGCTACTGTTGTTTTACCACTTCCTGCTACCCCTTGTATAACTAAATTTTTACCTAACTTTTCTCTTATGATTTTATTTTGTTCACTTTGTATTGTAGATACTATATTTTTAAGTCTATTGTCCGCACTGACACTTAAATATGGTTTTAATAATTCATCATTAGATACTGTGTCTACATCATTAAAATTAATTAATTTACCATTTTCTATTTGATATTGTCTTTTTAAAAGAAGTTTTCCCTTGACTTCACCTTCTGGAGATGTATAGGAAGTAGCCCCTACATTCGAATCATAATATAAACTCGATATAGGGGCCCTCCAATCTACTGTTATTATATTATTATCATAATCACTTACTCCAAGTTTTCCAATATAGCAAATATCTTTATTTTTACTTTCAAAATCTATTCTAGCAAAATAAGGATTTTCTTTAGCCCTTTCAATAGATTTTAACATTCCTTCTAATCTAAATTTTTCTTCTAACATCTCTTCATAATCTTTATATAAATTTTTTAAATTACTTAATTTTAATTTTGAATCATCAATTACTTCATTATATTTTTCAATAGTATATTCTAAATGATTTAATTCTTCTTGCATATGTTCTCCTTATTATCTAATAAATATTTAAAAGATTTTATATTTCCTATTCTAAATTCATCATTATCTATAAGTTTATTTATTTCTTCAACACTTAACCATTTAACAAATTCTACTTCTTCATTTTGAAGTGTTAAATCATTAACATTTATATCCTTTTTTAAATAATAGACATCTTGAAATGCAAATTCTCTTTTATCTATCATTATATGTTTTAATTCATTAATATTAATATAAATTCCTAATTCTTCTTTTATTTCTTCTATTATTGATTCATCACAAGTTTGACCTGATTTAACATGTCCGCCTGTTGTTGCCCAAATACTACCTTTTTCTTTAGATGTTTTTTGAATTAAAAATTTTCCTTCATTGTTTTCTATATAGACCACAACTATATTTATATAAGTTCCTTTTTCTAAATTATATCCTTTTTTATTTCTAAGTATTTTTTTCCCAGTTAATTTTTTATTTTCATCATATAAATCTAAATATTCCATATCATCAACTCCCTACACTAGAATATCTTTTTATACCTTTATAAAATATTATAACACTTGGTATTAAATAAAGGATAGTTATTAAAGGACATATTATAAATAATTTATTTGTTTCTTTGCCTAATAAATATAATAAAGGATAATAATTAACAAACCCAAATGTTATTATAAATGTGAAGAAAAATACAAATCCTTTTTTAAATATACCTATTGGATATTGTGCCATATGTTTACCTCCATCAGTAAATACATTTCTAACTTCTAATCCTTTTACAGTAAGAAAACAGTATGCTGCTGAAAGTATAAATATACTTAAAAATACTAATACTGAACTTATTATCATAAAAATTAAAGTAATTATCTTTTCGATATTCCAATTAACATCTACATTTATAATAGCTATTATAAGAACTATTATGGATTGTATTAATCTAGAGGATTTAACAAAACTTACTTCATTAGCTAATGCCTGAAGAAGTATATTTTGAGGTCTAAGTAAAAGCCTATCAAACGTTCCATTTACTATTAAATCATCAAATGTATCTATTCCTCTAAAAAATGTTTCACAAAAAGAACACCCAAATTGTATTATTCCAAAAGTAAGTAATACTTCATACATAGAAAATCCTTTTATATTAGAAAATTTATCAAATAAACAAATAACAGTAAAATAATAACCAAAGAATACAATAAATTGAGAAAGAAATGATAATATAAATGACATTTTATATTGTAATTCACTTTTAAAATGGACATCCATAAATTTAAAATATAACTTCATATTAACCTCCTTGTATAACTGCTTTCTTTAATGCTTTTTTCATAAGTAAATTTCCTATTATTATAAGTATAACAATCCAGATAAGTTGAACTATAATACCTATAAAACCTTCATTCATAGTAATATTACCAACATAAAGTCTAAAAGGAAAATCACTCACATATCTAAAAGGAAGTATATTAGTTATTTTTTGTAAATATGAGGGAAAGAATGGTATTGGAATTGTAAGGCCTGAAAGTATATCTGACATTACCATAAACATATTTACTATCCCTTTTTCATCAAGTGTGAATAAACAGATGATGTGATATAAAAGAACAAGTACTGTCATGAGAATTGTTGATAAAACTAAAGTTACTAAAAACAGTAAAAATCTTGGTAATGTAATCGATAAATCTATATTGAATGGGCTAGGAAGCAGTAAAGCAAATATAATTACAGGTGAAAATCTAAGTAATACTTTAGACAATCTTTCTCCTAATAATTTTGATGCCCACATTAAATATAAATTTTGAGGTCTACAAAGTTCATATGCTATATTTCCTGTTTTAATTAATCCTAATATATCTTTATCTTTATACCATAAATATACTAAAGCAAACAAGCTTTGATTTAACCATAAATAAGTAACTAATTGTGATAATTCCATTGGTAAATTAGATGAATCTGATTCATAAAAAGCTACATAAACACTTATATATACAATCCCAAAAAATATTTGAGTAGAAATACCTGCAAGTGCTGCTGCTCTATATTGAAGCCCTGTAATAAATTTTAATTTAAAATAAGATATATAAGATTTCATATTTTAAAGTCCTCATATAATTTAACAATTAATTCATCTATATTACCACTATCTATATCAATATCTATTATAGATAGTTTAGATGATATTAATTTTATAAATTCATTTATTTCTATTTTTCTTATATCTATTATAAACTCAATACCACCATCTATATTTTTTTGTTCTACTATATAATCTTCATTTATTTTTAATTTATCTTTTGTTATTACTTTTATTTTTCTTAAATAATCATATTTATGTTTTAATTTAGTAAGTGATCCATCATATAGAAGTTTGCCTTTCCCTATTAATATTATTCTTTTAGCAAGTACTTCTATATCTGCCATATCATGGGTTGTAAGTATTATTGTTACTTTATTTTTTTTATTTATCTTTTTTATAAATTCTCTAACTATTTTTTTAGATACTGCATCTAAACCTATTGTAGGCTCATCTAAAAATAGAATTTTAGGTTTATGAATTAATGATGCAGCTATTTCACATTTCATTCTGTTTCCTAAGCTTAACTGTCTTACTGGTATATTAATTATATCTTTTAAATTCAGAAGTTCAATTAATTCATTTAATGTTTTTTGATATTCTTTATCATCTAATTTGTATATATCTTTTAACAGATTAAATGAATCAATAGCTGGTATATCCCACCATAATTGACTACGTTGTCCAAACACTACGCCTATTTTAGATACATATTTTTTTCTATCTATCCAAGGGGTCATTTTATCAATTACAACGTTACCACTATCAGGAACAAGTATACCTGATAATATTTTTATAGTAGTAGATTTTCCTGCTCCATTAGGTCCAATATAACCTACTATTTCACCTTTCTTAATAGAAAATGATATATCATTAATAGCTTTAATATATTTATATTTTCTATTAAAGAAGGATTTTAAAGTACCAAATTTACCTTTTTCTTTAAGAGGTACTTTAAATGTTTTATTAATATGTTTAACCTCGATGAATGACATTTTTGTTCAACTCCTTTCCATAAAGAATCAACAATTTATCATTCATTATCCTCCTTTCCTTTAGTTTTATATAGCGCTTTTCATGACAAAAAACCACATTTTTTAAATGTAGCCATCTAGTTGTTTTTTAATAAATTGTAGATTCTTTGCAAAACGTCCCTTAAAATATATAATAAAAAAAGTTTTTTGTCAATACTAAAATTTGAATTAATGAAAGAAAATATGCATTTAATCTATTTTGTTATCATATTGCTTGTCCTAATTAATAACTATCTAACTAATTTTTTTTGAAAATCTTCTTCACTATAATTCTCCCAACCTCTGCACAAAAGTAAATTATAGTAAAAATCGTCATAAAAATAATTATATTTAATTTTTATTTTTTCTTCACTTTTAATAATAGGTCGATTTTCTTCTTCAATTAATTCATAATCTTCTATTGCTTGCTCATAAGAAAATTTACCTTTAGTAAAATAATCTTGAATATCAAATTCCTCCCTTCTTCTATTACTTGAAGATTTTGATTTATTATTAATATCATTTCTTATAAGATCTTGAACTAATTGAGATATTTGAGAATTAGATAACTCATAAATATTCTTATTCAATATATTCTTAGATGTAAATGAAGCATTTAATAACACATTAACATTATTCTTATGTTTAGATAATTTATATATCTTTCCTTGATTTAACATCATATGATATATTCTACCTATATGAGGCATAGATAACTTTTTATCACATAAAAATTCTTTCATTATCCTATCAACTGTTGTTAATTGCTTCTTAGGTGTAAAAGTAACTAAGAACGAAGTTACTGCAGGTTCTGGAAAAAATGCTTCACTTGGTATCGGAGTTTCTATTTTTATATCTAGAAAAGATTTACAAATTGCACTAATAATTCCAAATTCTTGATTAAAATGTTTACTAGTACCTTCTGTAATTTGTATAGGCGCTGTCATTTTTCTAACAGAATTTTGTGATAAAACTAATGTCATTTTCTTTAAATTAGAGCCATCTTTTTCTCCAGCTAATACACCTGACATAGCTAAATTCATTAAAAATGGCTCTGTAATTGTATATGGTAAATTAGCTATAATTCTATCATATCCTGAAAAATCAAAATTCAATGCATCGCCATCTATTACATTAACGTTAGGTATATCATTATATTTTTGTTTTAATAAATTAGCATAATATGAATCTTTTTCGATTACAGTAATACTGTTATTGCCTTGAACCAAATAATCAGTTAAGGCTCCAGCTCCGCCACCTACTTCTACTATACTTTCGCCTTCTATTATATTAGACACATCATAAATTTTTTCTAGCATATCTTTGTCAACCATAAAGTGTTGATCTTTTAATGGATTTGGATTTTTTTCCATTCACATTCCCCCCTTTGTAGTGTTTTTTATACTAACATATTAATTTTTATTTGTCAATTCTAATTTTTTTTCATTAGTTACCAACCATTCATTAATTTCTTTTTTTGAAAAATCCCAATCAAACTTTTGCATTTTTGAAAAATCACAATATTTACAAAACTCTATAGGGTGTGACAAAAATTCATAAATATCTTGTTCAAATGAACAACTATGTATATCAATATAATCATTTTCTGATTGTTCAATATTTAATCCAAAATATTTATTAAAATGTTTTATATTAGAAGCTAATTGGCAAGGATAAATTTTTCCATCTTCTAAATATGCGCAATCTTTAGCCATAACACATTTCTCATAAAAATTATTATCGGCATTTTGTAATTTAGATAAATCAAAACAATATTTATCGAACTTTTTATCATCAATATTCCCATTATCATATACAAAATATTTTATGTTATTTTCTTTTATACAATTAATAATCTTATCATAATCTATTCCTACTGGATATTTTGTTATGTTTATTTGTATATTATTTTCTCTACAAACATTCCAAAAATCTAATGATTCATTTAACAAAAGCAGTCCATTAGTCAATAATTGTATATCTGTATTTCTAAAATATTCTCTACAAATTTTTAAAATTTGTAATAATTCCTTATTTAATAAAGGTTCTCCACCTAATAACACCATTCTGTCTAACTTACCACTTATCAATTCTGATAATTTAGACAAATCTTTTTCTAAACTATCAGCCGATAATTCTTTTTTTTCTGAAATTGGAGAGAAATGACAACAGCCTTTACAATTTAAATTACAATGATCTGCTAAATGAATTTCTAAATATGATAAATTATCTTCAACTTGTTTTCTTCTTTTTCTTCTAATTTTAGATTCTAAAAATTCAAACGTAAAAGTATCTGTTTCAAAAATATTTTTTATTTCAATATTACTATAATAATTTCTATTTTTAATAATCTCTTGTAATTTTTTAACATATTCATAAGAATCTTTTAATTCTTCATAACTCAACTCGATTAAAACTTCTAGAATTTGATCTATTATTCTAATTTCAAATTTATACTTATTAGGGTTGCTTATTTTTTTGTTTGTATTATAAATTATTTTAAAAGAATTTAAATAACTTGAAACGTTTTTGCTTGTTAAATCATTAGACATTAATGAATTTGGTCTTAACCTATAATTATAAATTATATTATCACAAAATTCAATAACATTAGAGTTATTTAATAATTGATAATTATATGCACTATCCTCATGAAAATAATTTTTAAAAAATGTTATATCATTATTTTTTATGACCTCTTTTTTTGTTAAATATAACCAAACTGCATATCTCCATTCTCGATTATCTATCATTCTATTTAACAAATCAGTACCATTTGATATTTCTGAATAATTATTAGAGATAACAAGTTTTTTATCCATACTTCTTCCCCAATCATTATCTAATTCATTTTTAAAACGTGCATTAAATACATAACAATCCTTTTTAGTTTTAATTTTTTCGCCCATTACGTTTAATGCGTTAGGTTCAAGTATATCATCTGAATCCATTAAATATATATATTCTCCCTCTGCAATAGTAAGGCCTGATTTTCTTGCAGCAGATAATCCTTGATTTTGTTGATTAATAAGTTTAATATTTGGATATAGCTTTATATTTTTATTTATTATTTTTAATGTATTATCTGTACTTCCGTCATTAATAATTATTAATTCATAATTTTCATAATTTTGATTGATTACAGAATCTATTGCTTGTTGAATGTAATTTTCAACATTATATGCTGGCATTATTATACTAATTAATTTTTTCATACATTACGATACTTCTTTCAACTGCTTACTTATTTCATAAAAATAAGTGTTATTTTTATTTAAATCTATATATTTTCCTTTTTCAATAACAACACCATCTTTTATAACATATATATAATCAAATTGTTTTAATAAATCAACTTTATGTGTAACCAAAATTATAGTTTTATTTTTCAATTTATTTAAAAGCAGATTAATAATATTAATTTCATTTTCACTATCCAATGCACTGGTTGCTTCGTCTAAAATTACAATACTAGAATTATCAAAGAAAAGTCTAGCAAGAGCAATTCTTTGTCTTTCACCACCTGACATAAGAATACCTTTCTCACCCACTTCAGAATCTAAGCCCTTTTCAAGTTTATTGTAAAATTCTGTTAAATTTAATAATTTCAATACCTTTATTATATCTTTATCTTCTACTTTTTGATCAAAAATTATATTTTCTCTTAAAGTTCCATCAAACAATGGTGATTCTTGAGATACATAAGAAACATAATCATAAAATTTATCTAAATTAATATTAGAAAGTTTTTCTTTTCCTATATAAATTTCTCCAGCAATAGGTTTCAAAAAACCAGTAATTAATTTTAAAATTGTTGATTTACCACTTCCACTTTTACCTACTATAGCAATTTTATCATTAGGATTTATTTCCATATTAATACCATTCAGTGTAATATTTTTATTATATTTATATTTTATTAATTTTAAAATTATTTTTTTGTTTTTTATAGTAATTTTTTTACCATTAGTTAACTGTTTATCATCTTCTAAATCTAAAAATTCCACATACCTATTCATAGCAACTTTATCCAACTTATAATCAACATATATAACATTGAATATTGCGATTGGTTCATAAGCTTTGCCCAATAAAGTTATCAAAGCAACTATAGAACCAACTGATAATTTGTTGAACAATAAAGCATATATCAAAACAGCAATTTTAATAATTGCAACTAATAAAGCAAAAAGAGTAAAAAAAGCCTCATGTACTAACGATATTTTTACTTTACTATTTACTATTTCATTAACATTATTATGACACTTTTCTATTTCTTTTTTATATTTTTTATTTATTCTAAAAGAAATTAATTCTTGAAAACCTCTAACCAAATATTTATTCATATTTTCTTCATTTTCAACTATTTTTTCTTTTAATTCATAAAGTTTTAATAATATAATTTTTGTTATGATAAATACTAATATATATCCAAGTAAAACAATAATTGCTATCTTATAATCTATCAAAAATATAAAGATTAAACTTGATATCATAGTAGGAAGTAATTCTCTAAATATTCTGAAATAATATTCATATATTACATCACGCGCTGCCACCGCACCATTTTCTACTTTTTGTGTAAGTTTTCCTAATCCTATTTTTTGATATTTTGAATAATCAATTTTTGATAATTTTCTTAAGGCGGATAATTTAAAATCCAAATATAATTTATTTTGTAGATAAACACTAGGATAATTATCATAATATGATAATACTGTATATATTATTAATAATATTCCATAAATTATTATCATTCTCAAAGATAAATTCCCAATACTAAAATCATCCAAAATAACTTGAAAGAATTTAACATTAAACATATCTAAAACTGATAAAAAAATTCCTAATAATAAATATATTATTATTATTTTTTTATTATTATTTATAGTATTCTTTATATATTTCATATTCTATTACCTAACTTTCAATTTTACTTTTCTATTCTCACTTAAATCTTCTATAATGTCTTTATAATCTATTGTTTTAACGTCTACCAAATAATCTCCTAATGCCAAATAATCTATATTCATTTTTTTAGCACTATATAATGCATCCGCAGGATTATTTACAATAGGGCAACCTTTAATATTAAATGAAGTATTTATTAAAACGGGTATTTTACTTAATTTATAAAACTCATTTAAAATATCATATAATTGTGAATTACTTTGTCTAGTTACAGATTGAATTCTAGCAGTATTATCTACGTGTGTAACAGCTTGTATATTTTCTTTATTAAATAAATTTACTAAACAATTTTTTATCATATATAAAGATTCTTTATCATAATTAAACCAATCTTTTTGTTTACTATATAATACTATAGGAGCTAATGGTCTCCACACTTCTCTACCTTTTAATTGATTCATTCTTACTAGCATATCATATTCTTTAGGATTTGCTAATAAACTTCTATTTCCTAAAGCTCTTGGCCCAAATTCCAATTTTCCAAAATAATTAGCTACTATATAATTGTTATTTAATAAATTGGCTATTTCTTCACCTCTATAATTCATTTTAATATATTTAGCACCAGTTTTATAAATAGACTCTAATATCTCATTTTCTGTATATTCAGGTCCTAAATAAGCTGTCATATCAATATCTAAATTTTTTTCATTTTTTGAAGCAACATAAAGCGCTGCTCCTAAAGATATACCACCATCATTTGCTGCTGGCTGAATAAACACATTTTGTATATATGGTTGATTTTCAACCATAGTATTTGTAGGACAATTTAATCCTACACCACCAGCAATTACAACATCTTGAATTTTATATTTTTGATATGTATTTCTTACTAATTCTACAATTATATCTCCAATAACAGATTGAGCTGATGCAGCTAAATCCGCATAAGGTTTTATATCATCAGTAACTTTTTTTATTTTCCCTTCTCTTCTATCAATAATTAAATCCAAAAATTCATGCCATTTATCTATAGTTGCATCTTCCTCATCTTTTCCTGTTTTTTTAATTTTAAAAACACAATTTAAATTACCATCACTATCTACATTAATTAATTTTTTTAAAGCATCCGCATATATAGGTTCTCCATATGAAGCTAATCCCATTGTTTTACCTTCTTCTCCACAATCAAATCCTATATGTTCTGTTATAGCAGAATAAAAATATCCTAATGAAACAGGAGTTTCCATAACTTTATGTTTTATTTTATAATCATTTGCAATATATATAGAAGTCCCCATAATTTCACCTTGACCATCTATTACTAATACAATTGCATCTTTATATCTACTTGGATAAAAAGCACTAGCTGCATGTGCATCATGGTGTTTTACATATTCAATTTTATCTGCATATTTTTCAGTATTAAAAATAATTTTTGAAACTTCTTCTTTTGAAAGAAATTCTTGATTAATTAAACTATATAAATATGGATAATCCCATCCTATTGCTATTTTATCCACATCATCTAATGTTAAATTATTTTCGCCTAAAACAAAATTTATTGATTCTATAGGTAATGTATCATAAGCATGCCTAAATCCAATTAATTTTTCTTCTTCAACAGCTGATACTAATTTACCATCAATAATTAAAGATGCTCCACCATCATGACCTCTTGTTTCCCATCCGTTTAATCCTAATATCTTCATTCTTTTTCTCCTTTTCAGTATAGTATCCTAAACAATAAAATCCATTCCATATAACAAAATATAATGCAGAAATCAAATTCTCCTTCGCTAACTCTTTAAATAAAAACCAATTAGGTTCAGGCCCAGGTTTATATATTTTTTTATTAACAGCTCTTCTTACTCCTGTACCATATTTATAGCCTGATTTTAAATCTAATTTAAAAGTTAAATTATCATGAATACAAGTTATTTGATTAATTCTACCTATTTTTATTTTATTTTTCACTCTATCGTTTAGTTCAGTATCTTCAACCCACTTAATATCTTCATCAAAG
Source organism: Bacilli bacterium (assembly GCA_017462455.1). GTDB lineage: Bacteria > Bacillota_I > Bacilli_A > RF39 > UBA660 > UMGS1613. The sequence continues at coordinate 37,365 of JAFTRC010000028.1, forward strand.
AAATAACCATTAGAATATTCTAATATCTTTTTATTTAATCCCATAGATGGACATAAAGCATACCCAGGAATGCCATATTCTCTAACTTTGCTAATAATTTTACTCTGAAAATTATCATCACGAAATTTTACTTTACCATCTACCAATAAAAATTCATCTAATAATACATTATATATTTGCAAACTTCCTTTTGTAATTACGCAATCACTATCAAAAAAAACCACCTTATCATATTTTGCAAGATTTGTTCCAACATTCCTAGCTTTGCTTAAATTTTTTTCTGATATTTCATATATATTTAATTCATAAATACCATTGTTTTTATAATTAGTAACTATACTTTTTACTTCATTTGTTGGTTGGTTTAGTACAATTATTACTTCACAATTGTCTTTAATTGATTTTAAAGTTTTATCAACCCTTACATCATCAGAAACACATATAACTACACTTAACTCTAATTTGCTATTTTGATTCATATTTTTTTACCTTGTCGACTTTATAATTAGGATCATTCATCCCCAATGAATCAAATGCATTTTTTCTATCACTACAAGAAAAACATTTCCCACAAGGATATAAATTACTAGTAACACACGACCAAGTATGTTCTAGCGGAACACCCAACTCCACAGCTATTGTTAATACTTCTTTTTTATTAAAATCAAGCAAGGGGGCAATTATTTTTATGTTCTTTTTAGTTGCTTCTCTTACTAAATCATTAAATAATTTATAATATTTAGGAGTATTGTCTGGACATATATCTTCTGAATTACCGTCAATACTCCCGGTATATATTAAATTACAGTCTATTGTCTCTGCCCATGCTACACAAGCTGATAAAATCAATGTATTTCTAAATGGAACGTATATTTTATCGTCATCAATTGATTTCAATAAAATATTTTCATCTGTAATAGCAGAACCTCCCATTTCTCCTAACCAAGTATTATCTATTATTTTTAATTCCTTTACATTATAAAATTCACAAAGTTTCTTTACATTTTGTAGTTCTTTTTCCCAATTTTTTTGACCATAATTTACAGTAATAACATTAATTTCTTTTTGTTGCTTTGCAGCGAGCGCTAATACTGTAGCACTATCTAATCCACCACTTAATGTCAAAATTACACTATTATTCATTTTTTATTCCCTCTAATTTTCTTATTTTATTTATAGTTAAATATGTTAATGGAGTAAATATAGTCTCATATAAAGTTTTAAACAACCATTGGTACAAAATCATAAGTAATAATTGATTATTAGAATAAATTCCAAAAAAACTAATTGTTAAAAATATAACTGTATCTAAACCTTCTCCGATGATAGTTGATATAATTGTCCTAAACCATAAAAACTTAATTTTGGTATTATTTTTTATATAATGCATAATAAAAGAATTACTAAACCCTCCTATTAAATATCCCAATACAGAAGCTATATAAACTCTAAAAGTATTTCCAAGAATTATTGAAAAGGCTTCTTGATTTTCCCAAAAACTAGGATATGGAAGCTTTATAGCTACAAGAAATATTAATGTAGCAAACAAGTTAAATGCAAAACCATAGAATATAGTCCTTTGTGCTTTTTTATATCCATATACCTCAGTAAGAACATCACCTATAATATAAGATATAGGAAATATCAAAATCCCTGCAGTACAAGTCATTCCAAATATACTTATAATTTTAGAACAAAGCACATTGGATAATATTGTACAAATAATAAACAATGTAGATATAACTAAGAATGTTTCTGAATTTTTTTCATTAATTATTTTTCTTTTTTTCTTTTTAGCAATTTTCATAAAACGAATTCTCCTTCCATTAAATAATTAATTATATACAAAAGACGATAAACCGACTAAAAGTTAAACCTTTAGTTGTTTATCGTCTTTTTTGAACACAAAAAATTATTAGAAATAATAAAAATATTTGATATATTTATGTAAAACATATTAAACATAAAATCTCTCCCTACTGTCTACAAAAGTACTAATTTAAATGTACTATTTTTTAAAATAGTTGTCAATAGTTTTTCTGAAATTTTCAAATTATACTAAAATTTGAATTTTTATAAATTAGAAAAAGAACAATAAGCATTATTGTCCTTTTACTTTAACTTTTGGTTTTTCTTTTACTATTATAGGAATTAACATTTCTCTTTCTGTAAGACCAGCGTGATGACTTTTTAATAATTCATCTGTTTTTTCATACACTATAGCTTTATTATTTTTAGCAACAGCAACAAAATCACCTATGGCTTCTTCAAAATGCATATTGTTTCTGCCTACTCCAAATAGTTTATTATTTATAATTTCATCTTGACTATATAATATAAAATCATTACTAAAGTATTTATTGAATTCTAATTTAAATTCTTCTAACTTTTCAAATTTTACTTTAAAAGAAACTGTTCTAGGTTCTAATGAAGTAGTTCTTTCTAACATATTTTTTATATTTGGATAATCATCTAAAAAATAATATTCTACATCTATATGTCCATGATCAGCAGTTAATATAACAACGCTATCTTCTATATTATTACATAAATATTCCATATAATTATTTATATTTATAAATTCTTGTTTTACTATCTCATTATTTATGCCGTATTCGTGTAGTTTACTATCAGGTTCTTCATAATACGCATATATAAATTTCTTATTAGGTGTTTTTGATAACTCTATTATTTTCTTTGTCAAACCGTCTAATGTTTTGTATTCTTCATTTTTAAATGATAATAATTCATAAGATTCATAAAATTTACCTATTTTCTTTGTAATACTTTCATAAGGATATGTAACTCTAGCAACATTATAATCTGCAGCATTAATATTAGTATCCTTTAATGTATTTAAAAACATAGTTATTATTTTATCCTCTTTTTTAAAGTATAAATCCCAACCTAACCATCCATGTTCATTTGGATTTAATCCACTTAATATACTTGTTGTTGCTGCTGTTGTAGTTGGTGGATAAACACTTGTAATTGTTTTAATTCTATTTTTTATTAAGAAGGAATACTTATCTAATATTTCATCTAAAAGAATAGAACCTAACCCATCACATAATACTACAATAACATTTTTATAATCTTTATCTAGTATTTTATCTATAAATGGTAATGAATTGTGATATGTTTCAAGATTAAAATGTTTTAATATCGAATTGGATAAATTAGTTATACATTTTTGATAATTAGGTAAAACTGTTTGCATAATATCACCTCGTTTCTATATCATTTTATATGTAGTTTTAAAAATACTACTATCACTACAATATTCCATAACAAACTCGTTATCTCTCTTACATATTATTATACCTATGGTTTTATTTTGCATGATTTGTTTTACATTTTTGTCAATATAATTAATATATTTTTCTATTTGACCTATGTGTTCTGATTTTAATTCAGTTACTTTTAACTCTATTACTGTATAACAATTATACTTTATATTATATAAAAGTAAATCTATATAATTATATCTATTACCTAATTTAATTTTATATTCACTTTTTATAAAAGAAAAGCCTTCTCCTAATTCAGTTAAAAAATTCTCCATATCTTCTAGTATTAATTTTTTTAATATCTTTTCTGATATATAAGTATAATTATAGCTATTTTTTAGCAATATTGGATTTTTTATAAAATCTGTTATTTCATTTTCTGCTTTTACTATTAATTTTTCTTTCGTTTTATTATCTAATCTTTCATATTCTTTATTTTTTATTTTGTCATGCAATTCCCTATATGATAAATTTTGTTCAATTGATATTTTTATATAATACTCAATCTCAATCATATTTTTTATTGGTAATAACTCTTTATAGTGACTCCAAGTTAATTTGGCATTCTTTGAATGCCAAATTTTATTTTTAAACATTATATAAAATTGTCTCATATTCCTTAAGTTTCTTTCACCATACTTTTTATTAACTTCTTTAGTTAATTTTAAAGAATATTCCTTAATTAAATTATCTCCGTATTTAGCTCTAGACTCTCCACCTTGAGCTTCTACTATCAATTTACCAACTTCATAATATGTTATTAAATCGCTTCTATTTTTTGAATAATCTTTTACCTTTTTATATACTTCGTTATCAACTAATTTTTCCTTAATTTGATTATAATAGTTCATATGTACCTCCTGCTATTTCACAATAGCACATATAAAATTATTTATCAAATGAACATTTTTAAATAATTGGAAACTTATTTTTACAGTAATTTAAAATCTACAAGTAGAAATTAAATTACTGTAATTTTTTTATATACATTTTAACAAAAATAGTTAAACTCTCGCACTCATTAAATTTCCTGATGAATATTTTTTTAATCCTTTATAAAATATTAAAAAACCTAATAATACTATTAACACAGTATAACTTATCACTATTATAAAACTAATAATATTAAAATCTTTAAGAATATATAATGGCATATAAATTGAAAAACCAATTGGAATTATTGTATAAAAAAGTAGTCTAATTGCACCTTTAAATATACTATCTGGATAAGTCCCAAAATTTAACATTGTTCCCATAATATTTCCAGTTATGGTATCTGCTTTAGTAATATAGAAAGCTAAACTTCCAAATATAACAGCTATTGCGGTTACAATAATTCCGCCTGTTATTATAAATAAAGTAAATAACAAAAAGTTTTTAATACTTATGCCATAAATGAATAATAATATATAAGAGTACATTAAATCACCTATAGCAGATATTTTAGTTTTTGATACCAAAATACTAAGTAGTACATTTTTCGGTTGAACTAAAAACGAATCTATTTTACCGTTCATAATTAAATTAGGCAACTCTTGAACAGCTCCAAAAAATATAAAACAAATTGCATATGTACCGCTGGCAAGAGCCCATAAAAGTATTACATCTTTTAAGTAATATCCTCCTATATTATCTTTAATACTAAAAAATATTATCCACTCTATTAAGAATGCAGCATTGTTTAAAATCATGAAAATTATATTAGTAAGAAAAGCAACCTTATTAGTCATTTCTCGAGCTAAATTATATTTAATACTAAGAAAAATAAATTTTAACTCTTTTTTAGCCTCCGTTAACATTTAGCTTTCTCACCCCTTTCTTATAAATTAATGCTAGTAATAAAATAGTCATTATTAAATAAATTATTTGAACTAATAATATTGTTATAAATGAACTATAACTAAAATCTATAACAAGTTTAGCTGGACCATAAGTTACTACATATATAGGTGTAAATTTAAGTATTGGTTGTAAAAATAGTGGAAATACTTCTATTGGAAAAATAATTCCAAGCACTATTATTATTTTATCGTATATCCAATGAAAAGGTGTTGAATCTTCTACAAAAAATGATAACATACTTATAATTATTCTGATTATAGCATTTATTATAAATGATAATATAAATATTATAATTATAAAAGGTAGATTTAATATGTTAAAATCTATTGGTCCTACAAATATAAAACCAGTAACCAAAGCAAGTATTAAATAAAGTATAAATTTTATACTTATTTCACCAAAATGTTTTGTAATTATATAAATTATATAACTGTATGGTTTATTCAGTGCATAAGCAATACTGCCGCTTTTGATATCATCAGTTATTTGATTTGTTAACGTTTTATTTCTAGTACCGTACCATATCATTTCAGTCATAATTACATACCAAATCATTTGATCTTTAGAAAATCCAGCAATTAAACTAGATGGATCATCATATAAATAATTCCATAATTGTAAAAATATAAATATTTTAATTAAGAATGATAAAAATCCTAATACTATATCTGATATATATTGAAGCTCATTTATAAGTGTTGCCTTAAATATATTTAAATATTTTTTCATTTTTTACCTTTATAAATATTGGTTATTATAGATTCAAGAGGTACATTAGATATATTAATATCTATTATTTTATCTGAATCAAGCAATTTTAAAGCTTCACTTATACTAGTTTTTTTAGTATCTACTTCAAGTTTTAAATTATATCCTTTATCTTTTAATATAGTTATTCCCTTTTTATCATCTAAATTAATTTTTTCTTTCATTTTTATTTCTATTATTTTTTTATTTAAGTAATGATATTTAAGATTTTCCATAGAATCATCTAATACTACTTCACCCTTATTTATTATAATAACTCTTTTACAAAGTTTTTCTATATCACCTACATCATGACTTGTTAAAAATATAGTTGTTTTATATTCTTTGTTCATTCGTTTTATTAAAGTACGGATATTTTCTTTTACAACTGGATCTAAACCTATTGTTGGTTCATCTAAAAATAATATTTTCGGTTCATGTATTAATGAAGCAACTATTTCACAACGTATTCTTTGTCCTAAACTTAAGTTTCTAACTGGGGTATTTATAAATTCCGATAGTTCAAATATTTCTATAAATTCTTTGATTTTATTTTCTACTTTATATTCTGGGATATCGTATATAGCACCAAAAAATTTAAAATTATCATATGGAGTTAGATGTGTCCAAAGTTGTTCTTTTTGTCCAAATACAGTTCCTATTTCATAAGCCAATTTTTTTCTTTTTTTAGTTGGATCTATTCCCATTACACTAATACTACCTAAGGTATTATACAGTATACCTGTAAGCATTTTAATTGTTGTTGATTTACCTGCACCATTAGGTCCTATAAAAGCTATTATCTCCCCTTTTTCTACATTAAAAGAAATATCGTTAACCGCTTTAATGATTTTATACTTAGGTTTAATAATTGATTTTAAACTACCTATAAATCCCTTTTCTTTTACTTTAACTTTAAAAGTTTTAGATAAGTTTTTTACTTCTATTACATTATTCATAATTTTCTCCTTTCATAATATTCACTTCTTAATATGTCCATATATATATCATCATATCTTATATTCTTTCTTATGTATGCCTCTCTTCTTCTTCCAATTTCTTTAAAACCTATTTTTTTATAACAAGCAATAGCACCTTCATTAAATGAAAAAACTTCCAACATTATATTATTAAGATTTAAATAATCAAATCCATAACCTATTAATAATTCTAATGCTTCACTTCCATATCCCTTATTTCTGTTTTCTTCCTCTCCTATAAAGATACCTATTGTTGCCTTACCATTAATTGTATCTAAATTATTAAATCCACAATTACCGATAAGTTCATCATTTTCTTGTTTCACAATCGCAAATTGATAATTACTGTCCTTATTATTTTTTTCTATCCATTCAGTTTCACTTTCTAAAGTAACAACTCTTTGACTACCATTAATTCCATCGGTTACTTCAAAATCATTCATCCATTTTACATATTTAGGCGCATCATCTACACACATAGGTGACAGATACACTCGTTTACCTTCAATTTTCTTATAATACATAATATCATCTCCTCTAATAAAAAAGACACGAAAATCACTAAAACGTGACTCCGTGTCATGCACGTGTAGGACTAGTAATCCCTATGCAGCTTTAATGCATACTCACAAGAATATTAATTAATAGAACTACCAAGATATGAAAAAAACACGTAGTCCTATTAAAAGTGACTCCGTGTTTTACGTGTAAGATTTCTCCCAGGGAAGCTCGTTACCTTATTCCCTCTCACTTACTAACATTATAGCAAATAAATTTTATTTGTCAACTATTTTTTATAAGAATTTTTTACTATTTTAATACTACATCACTTACTCCACATCCAGTAAACATGTCTGTTGTAGTTGTAGATGTTCCTATTACCCATTTATCTGATACTAATATCTTAGTTAATTTACTTGTTCCATAAAACATCTGATGCATTCTTGTTACTTTACTTGTATCAAAACTACTTAAATCAAGTTCTGTTAAATTACTACATAAAATAAACATGTTTGCCATAGCTGTTACTTTGCTTGTATTGAAACTACTTAGATTTAATGATATTAATGCTGTCATTTGTCCAAACATTGCTTGCATATCAGTTACATTACTAGTATTAAAATGACTTAAATCTAATTCTGTTAAACTTTGTGCATATTGGAACATTCCTGCCATAGTTGTTACTTTTGTTGTCTTAAATGAACTTATATCCAAACTTGTTAAGACTGTTGTTCCATAAAACATATCTCCCATAGATCCTACTTTTTCTGTATTAAAATGACTTAAATTTAAACTTGTTATCTTTGAACAATCAGCAAACATACCGTCCATTCTTGTTACTTGTGATGTATTAAAGTTACTTATATCTAAACTTGTTAATGAACTCATTCCATCAAACATATAATGCATTCCTGTTACTTTTGCTGTATTAAAATTGCTTAGATTTAGTGTTGTTAATTTCGATACTCCTCTAAACATCTGTTGCATTCTTGTTACTTGTGATGTATTAAATGTACTTACATCTAAACTTGTTAAACCACTCATTCCATCAAACATATTTCTCATTGTTGTTGCTTCACTTGTATTTAAATTATTAAATGTTATATTTGTTACTCCACTCATATTCTGAAATGCATAACTTAAATCTTTACTATATATATCCCATTCTGATCCTATATATAAGTTATAGTTTGTATCTATCCACCCTTTTATTTCATCTCCACTATTTTCTTCCAAGTTATATGTTGCGAGTGCATTTGAAGGTATATCTACACTATCTACAAATGATACTGTTTTTATTTTACTTATATACGCACTTTCTTTAAAATATGTCCCTTCACTTAAAGTTGTTAAATATACTTTTTCTATATATTTTAAATTTATATCTCC
>JAFTRC010000029.1 GCA_017462455.1 Bacilli bacterium
ATCTGCTTTTTGTCTTACTTTTGTTACTAATCCTGTTATATTTAAACTTGTTGTTAAACTAGAATATCCTATACTTACACTTAGTACTAAAAACATTAATAATACTAATAAACTCTTTGGTTTTATTAGTTTATTTAATAGAGGATACCCCCCCAGTACGTACAAATGTTCTTAATCTTTTCATCAGGATTACCTACTTTCTTTATTTTTTCTATACTAATTATATAAAAAAACATAGATAAAATCAATATCTATGTTTTATTTATTTTTAACTTTTTCAAGTATAAAGTATTTACACTCATAACTACAAAGATTTTTTATATAATCATCTTTAAATTTAATATCATTTATTTTATTACACATTCTATTTAATTTAGTACAAAATCCTTTAAGTCTAAGTTTACCATAAGACCAATCACCTATTATATAATCATATGGTTCAAAATATTCTGTATATTTTTCTTTTAAAGCATCTAAATCAAAACCATCTTTATAATTTTCAATTAGATTATATTTATTATTTTCTATTTCTATCATTGATACACCTTCCTAAATGCATAACTTACTTCCTTATATTTATTTATATTTGAACCTGAATTCCAAGTCATATATCCACCTTTAAGACCATTATCATATAAAGCTTGTATTTGATCTGATAATTTATCAGCATCATAAATAACAGTTGGAGTTTTAGTAACATTATAAGTTTGTATCCAAGTTCTAACAACAGCTGGAGTTGGAATTACTTCTTGTTTGCTTACTACTGTTTCTCCCCATTCTTTTAATACTTTATATGGAACAGTCCAAACTACTTCACTTATTCCATATTCATGAGCATTAAAATGATCTGGATATGGCATTCCACTTATTACATCTGCAATATTTGATATAGCTTACCAGAATTGTCCATATGCAGTAACATAATTATTAGCACTTTCTCCAAATACATCTATAGATACATAAGCACCAACGTTATGTATTTCATCGCATGCATACATAACAAATGCTTGTAGAGCTCCTGCTTTTTCTTCATCATAATTATTTCCTAAATCAATTGTTCCGCTATTTTCTAATTTAGTTGTTCTATCAGGAAATCTAACATAATCAAATTGAATTTCATTAAATCCAATTTCAGTAACTGCTTCTTTAGCTAGTTCTACATTAAATTCCCAAACAAATCTATTATAAGCACTTGGCCAATAAGAGCCATTATGACTAAACGGTTCTCCATTACTACTTTTAATAGCTACTTCTTTATGATCATTTACAAAATAAGAATCTTTAAATGTAGTAATTCTACCTATTAAATATATTCCAGCATCTTTAGCTTTCTTTACATAAGTTTTATAATCTTCGTAATTATTTAAAGTTTTTTCATAATTAGTAGGAGAATATTCTTGCATAACTGGAGAATCATAAGCAGGAGATGTATTATCTTTAATATCTATAACAAATGCATTAATATTATTTTCTTTAGCGAATTCTATATACTCATCAATATCTTTTACAGCTGCACTATTAATATATAACGAACGTACTTCTTCTGGCATTACATTATTTTCAAATTTAGGTTTTTCATATGGATAATAATCTAAATTATTAGCATCTCCTCCTCCTAAAGAACTACCCATTTTATCCATATATTCCTGTATTCCGTTTTCATCATATACTTTTAAACTTTCATCTAAAGTACTAACTAAATATTTACCATAAACATAACCTTCAATGTCATTATATTTAATTTTATATCTATTTACCTTACCTTCTTCATCTAATTTATCATATCCAAGTATTTCTACCTTTTCTCCTTTTTTTACAAAAGATTCTATTTTAGATGAATCTATATCCTTATATATTGTAGTACTTGTTCTTACATATAATTCTTTCTCTTTTATTATTTCTTCTTTATTTTCTGTAAGATTATCTTCTTTTATTAAATAAATTTCATCTTCATGTTTTACTTTTACATAGATAGTATCTTCTACTTTTTCTTTATATTTATAAGCTTTAACTTCACTACCTCTCACTATACTAGTTACTTCTTTATATTCTAAATCATAAAGAGAAACTGTAGTTAATTCACTAGATACATAATTTTTAACTGGTTTATCTTCTTTTTTTTCTTTGCCTAAAAAATTTATTACAAAGTAAGCGGCAAAACCAATTACTAATAAAATAGATATCAAACTTATTATTTTTCTTACAACACTCTTTTTCATACTACTACATCGAGACTTTCTCGATAGCACCTCCTTTTTTTCCTTTTAAAAACTTTCTGTATATTTTTCTTTTAAATATTTAGCTTTCAAAAATGCAATAATCTTTTTATACCAATTTACTCTTTGTATATTAATAACTTTAACTTCTTTATAGCTTATTTTATTCTTATTAATCCAAACATCAAATAATAATTCAGCTATTCTTCCTATATATCTAGCATGAAAACTATTATAATTTTTAGGTGGGATTCGTTTTTCAAGTTCTTCTAAAATAGGAAATAACCACTCACAATATTCATTTAATATTTCTTTTTTCATAATAAACATATTGAACATATGAGCACTTGTTCTCTTCTTTATTTTATCAAATTCTTTTAAATATTCAGGAGTTTTTTCTTGTATTATTTTTCTTGTTTCATCTAATGGTTCAACATACATTGTATGTTTATAATGAGAATATAAATTTTCTATGTAATATCTTCTTTTTTTAGGTAAAATTACATCAGTTTTATCTAATAGAGCATCTGCTTCTTTGAGTGTTAAAACTTTATCTAACCTATTAGAAATTTTAATAGTATTTATTTTTTTAGTAAAGTATCTCCTGTAATGAACTAATCCTATATAATCGGCTTTTACATTTTTCCAAGCATAGTAGAGACCTGTTAATTCACTGTAATATGGATTTTTTGAAGAAATATTATCTCCTTCATTATCTTTTTGAAATCCTAAATCCCGTTTCCCTTCACTTCCTACTTGAATAGGTAAATACATTTTATCTTGTGCGATTTTAAACTTTTTATGTATTGCAATTATTACCTTTATATCTTTCATTATTTACTCCTTGTACTGCATTTTTATTATTTCCTTCTACCAATTATAGTATAACACAATTTTTATTATTTTTACAAAAAAACTTAATAAGTTTTTCTTATTAAGTTAATTTTAAAATTTAATTTTTTCGTTAATATAATTTTCTACTTCATCTAAGTTTAAAGTAATTTGTTCCATAGTATCTCTATCTCTTATTGTTACTGTATTATTATTTATAGTTTCATCATCAATAGTTATACAAAATGGAGTACCAATTACATCTTCTCTTCTATAACGTTTACCAATATTGCCAGATTCGTCATAAGTAGTCATAAATGTTTTTGATAGTTTATTATATACCTCTAAAGCTTTATCTGAGTGGTATTTCTTAACCAAAGGTAAAACAGCTACTTTATATGGAGCAAGATATGGATGTAAACTTAATACTTCTCTAGTTGTTCCATCTTCTAAAATATCTTCATGGTAAGCATCAAATAGAATCGCAAGTACTGTTCTATCAAGTCCATATGTAGATTCAATTATATATGGAATATATTTTTCATTAGTATCTGGATCTAAGTATTCCATACTTTTACCACTATATTCTTGATGACGAGAAAGGTCGAAATTAGTACGATTGTGAGTACCATTAATTTCTCCCCAACCAAATGGGAATAAATATTCTATATCGCATGCTGCTTTAGCATAATGAGCTAATTTTTCATGATCATGATATCTTAATTTTTCTTCAGGTAATCCCAAATCCATATAGAACTTTTTACCATATTCTTTAAAATATTCATATAAAGATTCATCATTACCTTCTTTACAGAATGTTTGATATTCCATTTGCTCAAATTCAATTGTTCTAAAAGTAAAGTTTCCTGGAGTAATCTCATTTCTAAATGCTTTACCAATTTGACCTATTGAAAATGGTAATTTAGCTCTCATGCTTCTTTGAACGTTTAAAAAGTTTACATATTCACCTTGTGCATTTTCTGGTCTTAGATACACAACACTTTTTGCATCTTCAGTAACGCCTCTATGAGTTTCAAACATAAGCTTAAATTGTCTTATTTCAGTAAAATTAGTTTTACCACACTTTGGACATGGTACTTTATTTTCATTAATGTAATTAATCATTTCTTCATTAGTCATTGCATCCCCAATACTACTACCTGAAAAATCATTAATCAAATTATCAGCTCTATGTCTTGTTTTACACTCACGACAATCTGTAAGTGGATCTGCAAAAGAATCAACATGCCCTGATGCCTTCCAAACTTTTGGATGCATTAAGATATCTGCATCTACCTCATACGCATTAGGTCTTTCTTGAATAAATCTTTTTCTCCAAGCATCTTTAATATTATTTTTAAGTCTACTTCCTAAAGGCCCATAATCCCAAGTATTAGCTAGACCATCATATATTTCACTTCCTTGAAATATAAACCCATATTGTTTACACAAATTAACCATTTTATCCATTGTTATTTTTTCCATATTATCTCCTCCTATTTTATTAACAATTGTTTAACTTTTTCTTGTACTTTTTCTTTAAAATCCAAATTATTATTTAAACCAATAATTTCTAATTTTCCATTATTATAATATAATGTTATTGCATCATCACCACGATTATTATAATAACTTTGAGCTAAACCTTTATATTTGGTAAATTCTTCCATCAAAGTTATTGTGTTATTCATATCAACGACATCTACCTTACCTTTTTTTGATACTGGTGCCGAATAATAAACTGTATTATTTGGTCCAACACAAATATGTCTACTTTCTTCAATAAATTTAACATCTCTACCTATTTTAAAAGAATTACAATTTTCCAAATATAACTGCATATTATTAACTTTTTTTGATTCTAATTTACCTCTAACAAAATTTAAACTATCTATTTTACTTCTTTCATTTAATTTTAGTATGGTATCTTTAAATTTTTCTATAGCTAAATCATTAAAATAAATTTGATGATTTTTAGTTGATATAGTAATACATCTATCATAAAACTGTCTGAAATTAGGTGGTAATAATAAGTTGGTTCCTTCATAAATACTTGTGATTAAATCATCTTTTAAATATACTTGAATCAAACTATCAAGAAACTCTTTTGGACAATTTTTTGATAAGTTTATTAATGTATCTCTTTCTTGTTGAGTCAATTTTATATCTTTACAACTTTCGTTAAATTGTTGTTTAAAAATATATCTATAACACTTTTTTCCATTTTTCTCAACTTCCTTACAAGTTATCATTAAGAATTCAGGCTTAGTATTTATAAATTCATCTACTTTAACATTTTTCATAAAACCTCCTAATAAAAAAACTTCCAGAAATGTGTAAGGGCTTATCATAAAATGATAAGTGGTCCCACCTTACTTATTCTAGAAGAATCACTCTTTTGTATATTGCTCTAGGTTTCCAAGCCCGTCATCGCATTTCTTAATTAACAATAACTGTATTATATATTAATTATATTCTTTTGTCAATAATAATTATTCACACTTAGCTTCTCCAGGTTTAGCACCCTCAACATAAGTTTTATCCATAATTTCACATGAAGACTTAGTTATCGCATCTTGTAAATAACCACCTAGTAGCTTAACTAAACTAACTACAATAACACTTATAACAGCTATTATAAGCAAATATTCTACTAAAGCTTGTCCTTTATTATTTAATTTTTTCATAAGATGTTCACCCTTTCCATCTTCAATACTATAATAATTTTATAACTTTTTTATATTTTTGTCAATATGTGTTATAATTAAGAAGGTGGTAAAATGAAACTAATAAAAGATAATAAATCTATTAAAGTTAAAATGTGTAATAATTTTTTTAATAGATTTATGGGATTTATGTTTAAAAGAAAAATAGATTATTGCTTATGCTTTCCTAAATGTAATAGTATTCATACATTCTTTATGCTAAAAAATATTGATGTTATAATGACAGATAAAAATTATAAAATATTATATGCTTATAAAAACTTTAAACCTTATAAAATTATTTTTCCTAAAAAAAATGTATATTATACTTTTGAATTACCATCAAATATTTTTAAGTTTGAAATAAATGAAACAATAAAAGTAAAATAGCTTTTATTGTTTTAATTTAATATAAATTTTGTTTCATATAATAATTCATAAGTAACCGCCTATTAAAACAATCTATCACATCTAAAAATATTAAGCAAATGAAGGTTTTTGTTAAATTATAATCTTATTATTACAGAAATTAAAAAATTACAGGTAGATTTTTAATTCCTGTAATTTTTAATACTCAATTTTATAAAAATTGTAAAATTTATTTATTTTCTGTAAGTATTCTAGCCATCTTAACTCCTGCACATGAAGCCATCATAAGTCCTGTAGTAAGACCTCCACCATCACCAATAGAATATAATCCTTTAACGCTTGTCATAAAATTTTTATCTAGAACTACTTCATTACTATAAAATTTTATTTCAGGACCATATAAAAGGTTATCTGGATGAGCAAATCCCTCAACCACTTTATCTACATCTTTAATAAATTGTAAAATATTTGTCATAGTCCTATAACCTAATCCATAAGTTAAGTCCCCTGGAACTGCTGCTTTTAAAGTAGCTTCAACACTATTATTTTCTAAATCTTCAGGCCATGTTCTTCTACCACGATATATATCACCTAATCTTTGTACCATTATAGCATTTCCACCTAATCTATTTAAATTTTGAGCAACATTTTCTCCATATTCAATAGGCTTATCAAATGGATAAGTAAAGTGATGTGAAACTAAAATAGCTAAATTAGTATTAGTACTTTTCCTATCTTTATATGAATGGCCATTAACTAATGTAAGTCCATTATCATAAACTTCAGCAGATACAAATCCACTAGGATTTTGACAGAAAGTTCTAACCTTATCACCATACGGAAATGGTCTACCAATAAATTTACCTTCATACATATATTCATTTATTTTTTCCATAACTTTATCTGGTAATTCATAACGAATTCCTATATCAACACTTCCTAATTTAGTTTCAATATCATGTTTTTTACAAATATCACTTAACCAAGAAGCTCCTTTTCTACCAACTGCAAGTACTACTTTATTTCCATATATTTCTTCATCTTTTTTATCTTTTATTTTATGTACTCTAACACCCTTAACTTCATTTTTTTCAATTATTAAATCTCTTACTTCTGTTTCAAATAACATATTAATATCGTGCTCTTTTAAATAAGTTTCTATTTTTCCATAAAGTATATGAGATTTTTCAGTACCTAAATGTCTTATTGGAAAAGAAACTAAATTTAGATTTTGTTTATATGCTTTTTCTTGTAATTTTTTTATTTCATCGATGTGGTCTACACCATGTAACTTAGTATCTGCACCAAATTTCAAATAAACATTATCTGTATAAGTAAGTAAATCAGATATTTCTTCTTCAGTCATATACTGTTTAAAATATCCACCATCATTACCTCCTAAATATATACTACCATCTTTATCACGAGAAGAAAGGTGGTAAGAATTTAATTTTCCATCTGAAAAGGCACCTGCTCCACTAAAACCACAAGTAATATTACAATAAGGTTTACAGTTTAAGCATTTTCCTGCTTTTTCTACAGGACACACTCTTTTTTCTACTGGTTTTCCTTGATCAATCAATAAAACATTTTTATAATTATTTAATTGAATTAACTCATAAGCTAAAAACGCAGCACTTGGTCCCATTCCTACAACTATTAAATCATAACTCATACTATCACTACCTTTACAAAATAATTATATCACAAATATTCAAAAAAAATACAGATTTATCTGTATTTAATATCTTAACTTAAATTTGAAGTGGATACTGTAATTACTGGGCGGATTCCAAATGTATTTTCAGAACTAAAAACCCAAAAACTATCTAATGTATTAAACTCTTTATTCATAGCCCAAGCTCCAGATACACCATTTGCTGTTGAGGTCCAATAATCACCTTTCGACCATTCAGGACATCCTTCATAATAATAGCCAGTGGTATAATTGACACTCCAATCTTTCTCAACTTCAACTTTACATACATAATCATTTGCAAGTTCACTGAATTTTGGTAATCTTGCAGATTGTGATAAATTTGTCCAAGAAGATGTTAAAGTTGTTGTTTGTCTTATTGCATATGACGTTGTATACCCATCCTCATATCCATATTCAGATGCTACTTCTATTCTATCTGACTCTTCTACATAAACAACATTATCCTCTAAATTCTCACTCATAAGTAAATTAACATTATTTCCTTCTGTACTTAATACATAGAAATCATAACTTTCTGAACTATTTACTTTACAAGTATATTTTGTTCCTAAGGCTGTACTTCCAGATCCTCCTGTACAAATTGTTGCTCCTGGTAAAACTGGCATTTCACTTGTTTCTTGTGTTCCATATGTTAAATATATGTTTCCAAAATTTACTTCAAATGGTCCATCTGCTCTTGTTCCATTTGATGCATATGATAGCGTTATTGTTACTGTTTCACTATTTCCTTGTAATAATTCATGATCTGCTATCCCTAAAGTTGTTGATGTTGCACTTTCACTTCCTACTGTTACTGTCGCACTTATTGAATTACAGGCACTTGCTACTAATGTTTTATCTGTACCTTCTCCTGGAATACATTCTTTAAATACTCCACTTGTTAAATATGCATCATATTTTCCTGTATTTCTCGCATAAAAAGTATAACTAACACTATCTCCTGGCTCAGTAAAAGTTGCTCCTAAATTACTTATAGTTGGATATGTTCCACTATTATTTATTGTTGCACTACTTGCTGTTAATGTCGTTGGATTTACTGTTGGTGTTATTGCATTTGTTTCTAGTGCTGTACTACTTGATGAAAATACTACGCTAAATGTTGAAGAATCTGGATCTACACTTAAGCTTGATTTGATTAATAAACTACTTGAAAATGCTGCAAATCCTATTGATACTCCTACTACTGCTATTAGTGCTATCATTATCATTAATTTTTTGTTTCTATCTTGCATATTTTACTATACTCCTATCTTTGATACTATCATTGTATCTCAAAAAAAAGAAAAAAACAAGTCATTTTTCTAAAATCAGACCTATTTTACAAATTTATAATTTTAAGCAAAAAAGAAGATATTAATATTCAATATCCTCTTTATTTTCTTTCATAGCAAGTGTAGCTTCATTAATAGCATCATCTATTGTTTTTATAGCATCATTTATAATACTATATCCACTAGCAGCTCCAAAGCCATGAGATAATTTTTTAAATTCTTTATTTAATCTTCTTAAATATGAAATAACTTGTTTTTCATTATATCCAACCATATAAACTAAGAATTCATTTCCATCTGTACGAATTATTTCGCTATTTTGCAATTGATGCATTATTAATATATTAGCGGCCTCAGTAATTACTTTATCCCCTTCTTCTCTACCATAATTATCATTTATGTAAGATACATTGTTTAAATCAATTACTATAATAGATTGAGGATATACTTCTGAATCATCCCAAGATTCTATTTTACTATTTAAATAAGCTCTATTTTTTAAAGAAGTTAACTGATCTATATATTTTAATTTATCTTCTTTTGATAAATTAACCTTCTTATTTTTCTTAATTTTTTTAATCATAACTTTAATATGATTAGAAAAATCAACTACTATATAAATACATAAAGCAATGATAATAAGTACCAATAGATATACTATATTACTATTTTCATAAGCAACACTGTTATAATTAGTAGAAACTAAATTACTTATCGATTCATAATTTAAATAAAAATTGAATAAGTTTTCAAACTCTTGATTTTCTGATTTATTATTTACCACATAATTATATTTATCTTCCATATCAAATAAATAATTTATTTTTACATCTTTAAATGAAGATGATTTATAATAATTATAGTTTTCTAAATCAACAATAGCTATATCAGATATATTAAAATCTTTACTTAAATCATCCATATTATTATAAGATTTAACTTTAACACTGTTTTGAACTAAATAACTTTCAAGATAAGAATCTTTTATAACTAAAACTTCTTTATCCTTTAAGGATTTTATACTATCGATTACTGATAAATTATTTATACCTGAAATAACTGCTAGTTGCTTATTAAATACACCAACTGTCTCATTGGTTTGAACTTGATATTTTTCACTACTACTTATATTAAGTAAGAAATCTACTTTATTAGAATTAAAATCTTTTAATAAATTATTAATACTATTATATCTAGTATAAGTTATAGAAATACCAGAAAATTGATTGAAATCTTTTAGTATTAAACCACTTAAACCTGAAATTTTATCGCCATTTAAATAATTATATATACCATAATCAATAAACCCATATACATAACTTTTACTTTTTAGATTTTTTTGTTCTACATCACTAACTTTTTTAAAAGTAAAATAATTTTCTATTAAATTCTTGTTATAACAATCTTCATAATTATTTTTTTCCCAATTTTCATAAGTCTTATTTAAAATACTTCTCAATGTTGTATTTCCATTCATTGATATTACATAGTACTTATTTAAATCATTAAATTGAAAAGATATTTTATAATCATTTTCTATCATTTCTTTTGTTACTGCTGTTTTTGATATTATAATGCCATCTACATTAACAGCTAAAATATCTGTTTGTTGCTCTGTTTCTTTATCAACAGGAGAATCTAAAGCGCCTTTTAAATCAGCATAAGTATTATAATCTACTAATTCAATATTTTTACCTAAAAAATAAGTGCTAATCTTAGTTCTATCAGCAGCTAAGATTCCTAATTTTAAATTATCTATTTCAGATACATCTTTATATTCTATTCCTTCTTTTGTTATTAAAACAAAATTATCTTCTAATAGAACAATATCAGTTTCTTTAGGACTATCTACTATATCCATTTTATAATCATAACTAGAATTTCCATCTAATTTATACGAAATAACATTAAATTTTAAAGATAATTTATCAGTTACATAATCTAAATAATCATAAACTAAACCTTCTCCATCATAACTTAAAACTGGAATATCATTCATAAGAGCAATATCTATAACATTTTTCTTATTTGAATCAATCCATTGATTTTCTTCTAAAGTTAAAGAATTATTATTTTTTGTACTTAATACAAAATAAGAAACTAAAAATATAGCTAGCAGTACAAAAATTATACTTAAAATTATTATTAATTTTTTCTTATCTTTTTTCATAACTCACGTATAATCTAATTATGGTCTAAATGACCTATAAATAGATCCCTTTCTATTTATATTTTATAACTCATATGAGTTATAATATTTAAGCACTGTGGATTTGTATCTATAACATTACAGCTTGACTGGTCTAGGTGACAACTACCACAGGCTTTTATTTTTATTGGTAATTAGTTAGTTAACGCTTTGACGTTTTATATCCTACGTGAATACATGAATAGAAGTTCTGTGACTAAAACATACAGTGCATTTATAAACTAATTAGGAGGTGTTTTTATGTATTTTGTCGGTATTGATATTTCAAAATACAAACATGACTGTTTCATCACTACTGAAACAGGAGAAGTAATTGAAGAAAATCTATCCTTCCAAAACACCAATGAAGGACTTAATCAATTACTTAATTTATTAAAATCTTTAGATCATTCTAAACAAATTAGGATAGGATTTGAAGCTACTGGTCATTATGGGATGAACCTTAAGCTATTCCTTGAAAAGAACGGTTATTCTTTTATGGAATTTAATCCAAATTTGGTTAAACAATTTATTAAGTCTCAAACTTTACGCAAAACCAAAACAGATAAAAAAGATGCCATTTGGATTACTAAGTATCTTATATCTGTGGATTACAAACCCCATCCACAACAATTTTATCACAAATTTACTTTAAAGTCTCTATCTAGAAAAAGAGATAAGTTAGTTTTTCAGCGTTCTTATTATTTAGTTCAAATTACTAATATTTTAGATTTAATCTTTCCTGAGTTTAAACCTTTATTTGATAACAATTTTTCTGTTACTTCTCTTTATATTCTAAGTAAATATAAAACTGTTGATAAAATAAAGAATATGAAAGATTATGATTCTATTAGAAAGGTTTCTATGGGAAAATTTTCTTATTCTAAATTCTTAAAAATTAAAGACGCGGCCAAAAATACTATTGGTTGTTCTGATAATTTTTTAGAATTTGATTTAGAAAACATGATTGAACTTTATAATAATATAAATAATAAGATTAAATTCTATGATGATAAAATTATTGATATTATCAAAGAACTAGATCCACCAACTCTTTCTATTAAAGGAATTGGTTATATTTCTTGTGCGGGTATTATTTCTGAATTTGGAGATATTTCTAGATTTAAATCACCTGATGCCATGGTCGCTTTCGCTGGTATTGAACCTAGTATATCCGAGTCAGGCATTGAATCACACACAGGAAAAATGGTTAAGCACGGTTCAGGGCATTTAAGATATCATTTGCTTAATGCAGCTGAAATGATTTTCATGCATGAACCTATATTTACAGAGTTCTATTATAAAAAACGTAACGAAGGTAAAACTCATAGAGTTGCCTTATCTCATGTAGCTAAAAAACTTGTTAGAATTATCTATAAATTAGAATCTGAAAATCTTAAATTTGAACGTAATATTTAATTGTTTATTGTTTGTCATATGGCGAACGTAGTGAGTTCATTTTACCATTGACATACAATATCAATTAATATAATATCTTTTCCAATAAAGTTTTCCTTTATTGGTTATACACTACTTCAAAAAAATTTTTCCTTTTTTGAAGTCCTTTTGCGTGACTAAATAAATTATTTTAAATTTTTATTAAAAATCTATTGACTTATTATAGTTAGTCACCTAATTATACTATACCAAAATAAAATTTTATTGTCATCATTTTAATAAAGCTTTCTTCCTTCTTTACACTTTTTTACAAATTATTCTAATACGTCTTTAGAATCACTATTTAAGTTTCTTTCATATATAACTAATTTTTCATTTACATCAACGGTTGCAAGTAATATTTTTGAAATATCACCATATCCTTTAACCTTTAATTGATTATTTAACCACTTTTCATCTTTCTTTATGTTATCTAAATTATTATGCATTATTTTTCCATCTATTATTACATTAGAACACAAGCCTTCTTTATCTACTTTGATTTTCATATCTTTAGGAGTAAGTGGTCTATACTCAGGTTTAGGTAAGATACTAACTTCCCCATTAGGTTCTAGGACAGCATACTCTACTTGAGATAAATCAAAATATCCAGAACTTCTTATTTCTTCTAACATATCATTTATATCAAATTTCATCTTTCTTAGATTTTTCTCAAGTATTTTACCATCTTGTATTAGTATTGTTGGAGTACCCATAAAAAATCTTCTAAGTACAATACTTTTCATAGTAAGATAAGAAATCATATAAGCAAATAAACCAAATAATACTACAGCCCATATACCGTTTATTTCTTTTGATTCTAAATTTATAGTCATCTCAGCAGCAAAGTTACCAATAGATATTCCTATTACATAATCAAATAAAGATAACTGAGATACTTGTTTTTTGCCTAACATCTTAGTAATTAGGAAAAGAGTTACTAATGATGATAAAGCTCTTACTGTAACATCCCATAATTCAGAGAAATCTATATTCATATATTAATCACCAATATTAGTATTTCAAATATTAGTAATTATATACAAAAAAAGAAGCTATTATTTAGCTTCAGTTGTAAATCCATATTTACGATTGAATTTTTCTACACGTCCAGTTTTAGAAACTAGTCCACTATCTTTTCCACCTTTATAGAATGGATGACATTCATTACAAACTTCTAAGTGTAACTCTTCTTTGTTTGATTTTACTGTGAAAGTATTTCCACAAGCACAAGTTACTTTTGTTTCATTATATTCTGGATGAATTCCTTTTTTCATATTTTACTCTCCTCTCGCCATGACTAATTCAAGTCATAGAAATTTAATTACTTACATAGTTTATCAAATTATTTTAGATTTTGCAAGTGTTTTTAAAGAAAAATAGTCAAGTGACTATTTTAATCTCTATTTCTTCCAAATAATTGAAGTAATCTTAAGAAAATATTAATAAAATCTAAATATAATTGTAAAGCGCCATAGATAGCTAAATTATCCTCTTCTTCTATCATATAAAGATTTCTTTTTATTATTTGTATATCATATGCGATATAAATTATAAAGATTATTAAACAAGCTATTGTAAGTCCAAAATTAAATCCTTCACTTCCAATAAACATATTAATAATACTACAAATAATTACTCCAAGTAGTGCCATAAACAAGTATATACCTAATTTAGTTAAATCTATTTTAGTAAAATATCCTATTAGAGCAAATACCAAGAATATTAGAGCTGTTATACCAAATACATAAACTATTGAAGTTATTTGATAAACAACAAATACTGATGAAAATGTAAGCCCTGTTAAAAACGAATATAAACAGAACATTATTTTAGCTGTCATAGGTTTCATCTTCCTAATTCTAGCACTTAACACTATTACTACTACTAACTCAGCTATTACTAATAACCAATAATATTTATTAAACACATTATAAAGCATATTAGCATTTACTGAAACATAGTATCCAACTCCAAATGTAATTGCTAAACCAATAAACATCCAGAAGAATACTTTTGAAAATAATTTATTACTTTCTAACATTTTATCACCCACCATAATTATATAATATTTTTTTTATTTTGTAAAATTTAATATTTGTTCTGTTATATAAGTATAACCATCATTGCTAGGATATATACCTTTTAAAATATAGTTATCTAAATTACTTATATCTACAAACTTAATATTATTTTTATTACATATATCTTTCAATTTATCATTTGAGTATTCAATAAACTCTTTATTATTAATAATATCGTAAAAACTTAAGAAATATATTTCATCCTTATTATATTTTCTTATTAGAGAAAGTAAACCATCTATATCACTTAGTAACTGATCTATATAATCATAAGTTATATTCTTTTTATATATTAAATCATTCATACCAATAGATATAGTAAGTAGATTAGCCTTTATTAATAAATTTTGTAGTTTATATTCTTTATTATTGAATGTTAGTGTCTTATTATAGTTTATGTCATTTACTAAATCCATAACTCTATAATCATCAATACTAGAATAATTAACATAGTTATCTAAATTATTTTTATATTTTTCTTTTATATTACTACTATAATTATTATCTACTCTATCAAAATTATTTATACCATAAGATAAATAATCGCCAATAGATACATAATAAATTTTTTCACTTACATTAAATGAATAAATTAAAAATACTATTAGAAATACAATTACTGTAAGTATTATTTTTTTCATTTTATCACCCACAAAAAAAGTAGCATAGCTACTTAATTATATTTCTTCTAAAGTTATTTTAGCACCCACATTTGTAAGTTTTTCTATTATATTTTCATAACCACGAAGTACGTGTTCTACATCTTTAATAGTTGATTTACCTTTTGCAGCTAGAGCAGCTAAAACAAGACAAGCACCCGCTCTTAAGTCTGTAGCAACTACCTTTTTGCCTTTTAATGGAGTTGGACCTTTTACTTTTATTTTTTTACCTTCTATTTTTATATTAGCTCCCATTTTATTTAAGTATGAAACATTTTGAAACCTATTTTCATATATAGTTTCTTCTAATTGTGATGTTCCTGTGCATTGAGTAAGTAGGGTTGTTAAAGGTTGTTGTAAGTCCGTAGGAAATCCTGGATAACCTAATGTTTTTATATTAACATGTTTTGGCTTTTCACACTTATTTACAATTATATAATCTTTACCTAACTTCATATCTACACCCATCTCTTTTAATTTCAAAGTAAGAGATTCTACGTGTTCCGGAATTATATTTTCTATTCTTAAATTATCTCCTAAAAGAGCTCCTGCAATTATATAAGTTCCTGTTTCTATTCTATCAGGTATTACTTCTGTAAAACATCCTTTTAAGTGTTCTACACCTTTAATTCTAATTTCGCTAGTACCTGCTCCTGTTATTTTAGCTCCCATATTGTTTAAAAATGTAGCTACATTTACTATTTCAGGTTCTTTAGCAGCATTTTCTATTATTGTAAGACCTTTAGCTTTAACAGCAACTAACATGGTATTTATAGTTGCACCTACACTAGGCATATCTAAATATACATGCCCTCCTTTTAATTCTTCTGCATCTATAATAAATTTATTATCTTTTTCTACAACATTAGCTCCTAAAGCTTTAAAACCTTTTAATGTTTGATCTATAGGTCTAGCCCCTATTTTACACCCTCCTGGAAAATACATTTCTACATGTTTATATTTTCCAAGCAAAGCTGACATAAAATAATAAGAAGCTCTAAGTTTACTAGATATTTCTTTTGGGATTTCTTTGTTTTTTATTGGTTTAGGATCTATAGTAATTATTCCATCATCTAGTTTTACTTTAGCTCCTAAGAAATTTAATATTTCTTTTAATGCATCTATATCAGAAATGTTAGGAATATTATCAATATTAACAACATCATCAGATAAAATTGAAGCTGGTATTAAAGCAACTGCACTATTTTTAGCTCCACTGATTCTTATTGTACCACTTAATGTATTCCCACCATATATATTCATTTGTTTCATTTTTACCTCCAAGACTACTATATTTTATGATTACTGCCTAAATGTGTGTTTAGTCCCCTGCAAACATTATAACATTTATATTTGGAGTTGTAAATTAATACTTAAATAAATTTAGCTATATATTTTTTCTAGTATTCTTTCTAAATATTCATTATCCTCTATCTTATTTATACCAAAACATTTCTTACCTAAATCTTTTAAACTAGCCCCAATATGATATAAAATATTATCAATAATTAGAAAACGATCATGAAATACATTAGCATATTTTGTAGTTAAATTTATTTATATCTAATTTAGTCAAATAATGAGAACTTGTTACTAATTCTACAGTTACTTGTTCTTTTTTATAAATTAACATATCTAATATACTTTTATCTATGTAGTTATCTATTATAATTATTCGATTATTTGCTTCTTTTAATAAATCTATTATTAAGCTATACGAGTCATAGATTTCTCCATTAAAAAATATTTTTTGTTTTTCTATTTTCTTAGGTTCTAATTTATTAAATAATTCATCTATTTTATCCTTACATTCAATCATTTCATATTCAACTGTGGTTAACCTTCTAAATATATCTTTATTATCGCTTAGGTATTTTTTCATTGAAACAAAAGCTTTTATTATTAACACATTTACTTTAGCAGCGATATCACTTTTTAATAAACCTGACAACATCATTATGCCATGTTCTGTAAATACATAGGGTAAATACTTGCTATATTGTCCTTGTTTTAATTCTAAGGTCACAGATTGTGACCTTAGAATATTATAATATTCCTCTTTTGTTAATTGAAAGCAAAAATCTTCTGGAAACCTATTTATATTTCTTTTTACTACTTGATTTATTATCTTAGTTTCAGAATTATATAGCTTTGCTACATCACTTGCAAGCATCACTTGTTTTCCTCTTATTTCATAAATTAAATTTTCTATTTTTATATTTTCGTCTATAATAGTGTTTTGCATTCCTTTAACCTCCTTACTATTATTATTCTACAAAACTTTTCGATTTCCTTTTTTTCATGATAACTTTTTTAGTTTTTTTGTAATTTTTAAAAATTCTACTAACTTTCGATAGTATTTTATTGAACTCAAAAAAATATTTATATATAATATAAATGTAGGGAGGGATATGTTTGAACGATTATGGTTTTGGAAATTTATTATATGAACTTAGATTAAAATCTAATTTAACTCAAAAAGAACTCGCAGATAAATTAGGAGTAACAAATAAAGCAATTTCTAAATGGGAAAATGGGAATGCTAAACCTACTACTGATATGCTTAAAAAATTAGCTATACTATTTAATGTACCAATAGAAATATTACTACAAATAAAAGAAAAGGAAAAAGAAAAACAAATTACTAAAATAGTAATTACAGGTGGTCCATGTGCGGGCAAAACGACTGCTATGAGTTGGATACAGAATGCTTTTACTGATTTAGGTTATCAAGTTATATTTGTTCCTGAGTGCGCTACTGAATTAATAAATGCAGGTATTTCTGGTATTACTTGTAAAGATGTAGTTGATTTTCAAAATGCACTTATGAAACTACAAATTGAAAGAGAAAAGATATATGAAGAAGCGGCTAAAACTTTAAAAGGTGATAAAATACTAATTGTTTGTGATCGTGGAATTATGGATAGCAAAGCTTATTTATCAAGTTTAGAATTTGCTACTGTTTTATATAATATAAATAAAAATGAAATAGAGCTTAGAGACAATTATGATGCAATATTTCATTTAGTAACTGCTGCCAATGGAGCTAAAGAATTTTATACACTTGAAAATAATAAAGCTAGAACAGAGACTATTGAAGAAGCAATTCTTTCTGATAATAAATTAATTGAAGCTTGGACAGGCCATCCTCACTTTAGAATAATAGATAATTCTTCTGAGTTTGAAGATAAAATGAAAAGATTAATTAAAGAGATTTCTCTATTCTTAGGAGAGCCTGAACCATATGAAATAGAAAGGAAATTTTTAATTGAATATCCTGATATAACTTGGTTAAATAAGAAGTGTAAAAAGATAGAAATCATTCAAACATATTTAAATTCAAGCGATGATGAAGAAATCAGAGTAAGACAAAGAGGTATTAATGGTAATTACATTTATACTCAAACAATTAAAAGAACTATCAACGATTTAAAAAGAGTTGAAATAGAAAAAAGATTATCTAAGGACGAATATTTAAATTTACTTATGAATGCAGATACTACTAAACATTCAATAAGAAAGACTAGATATTGTCTTATATATAAAAATCAATATTTTGAAATTGATATTTATCCATTCTGGGATGATAAAGCTATAGTTGAAATAGAACTTAATGATGAAGAACAGGAAATAGAAATTCCAAAACAATTAAGACTTATTAAAGAAGTAACTCATGATAAAAATTATAAAAATAGTGAATTAGCTAAATACCAAAAATAGCCTAGCTATTTTTTATTTTAAAGTGCATATATAATTCCAAGTATTATTAAAGTAATTCCTCCTAATATTGTTGATATTTTACCTATTAATTGATTTAATTTATTACCTAGTATTAAACCTATATAAGTGAATAAGAAACTTGTTAAAGAAAAAATTATGGAGCACATTATAAAATTATTACTTATATTATTTATTCCAATACCCACAGAAAAACTATCTATACTAACTGCAAGTCCAAACAAAATCATTTCTCTAAGTTTCATTTTTTTTATTTTATCTTCATTTTTAAAACTTTCTATAATCATATTTATTCCAATAAAACTAAAAATAATTAAAGTAATTATATCTTCATCTACAGGGAGTATTCTAGTTATAAATTTTCCTATAAGCATACCAATTATTGGCATAAAGAAATGATATATACCTACTATTATTGATAATGTTTTTATTTCTTTTTTAGACATAGAGATAGTTCCATAAGCTAAAGCTAGAGAAAAAGCATCCATACTTAAACTAACTGCTATAATAAAAATGAGTATTATGTTCATAGTTTCACCTATAAAATAATACTCATTTAAATTAAAAATATTTATCTATTATTGTTTTTACCATGGTTGTATATTCTACATCTGTTGTATTAGTCTCTTCTGCTTCTAACATACAAAGTGGTGGAAATAGTACACACCACCAGTTGTCACCTAAACCTTCTCCTAAAGTAACAACTACAGATTCATAGTATCCTTCTTTATAAGTTATTCCTTTAAATTCTTTTTCAGGAAAGTAATTTAATCCAAAATTAATATCAAAAGGTAATTTATAGTTCTCTTTTTGTAAAGTTTTGTCAATGTTGTTTTCTACGTTACTTAAATTTTCTTTAATAAGAGTCCTGGCCTCTTCTAAATCAGTAGTATCTTTTAATATATTATACATATCATATTCAAGAGTTTCTTTCACTTTTGTTTTTATTTCCTGATCATATTCAGAATTAGAATTAGCTATTACTCTTATTCTAATTGCATCATCTGGGATTAAGTCGTTAGTTGCCATTACATTTCCAATTACTATATATGTTAATATTATTCCAAGAAATAAAAATATTGCTTTTTTCATTTTATCACCTATTAGATAATGAGCAATATTTTTTATTTTATACAATAAATTATATATTTATATTTTATATAATTGAAGAACTTGCAATATTTTTTTATTTATGTTATTATGAATATGTCAAGGAGACTTGCATAAAATAAAAACGAGGAACATTCAATTTTGCAAGTGAATGTCGCCTCTTATAATGGATTTGACACTCATCTAAGAGTGTCTATTTTTGTATTGCTAACACCAGTAAGGTAGAAAGTAACAAAATGATAGCAATGAGCTTTAAAACTTTAACAATGAAAGTTTTAGTTTTCATTAATATCTACCTCCTTCCTTTTTCAAGAATGGAGGACGACACTCACATTAAATGTTCCTACCTAAAATTATACTATTTGTATATTCAAAAAAACAAGCGAACATTGACAAAAAAATATTTTTTTATATTGAGAAAAGATTGTCAAAACTCATAAGACAATCTTTTTCATTACTTAAATATTATCATGATTTAGACTTTTTTAATATAAATAATTACCACTTTATTTCTTCTTTACCAATTTCTTTTAAATAATTATTTATCTTACTAAAAGGTTTACTTCCAAAGAAGCCACGATTTGCGGATAATGGAGATGGATGAACTGATTCTATAATTTTATGTCTTTTGTTAGTTATAAGTTCTTTTTTACTTCTAGCAAAACTTCCCCATAGTAAGAATATTACTGGTTCTTCTCTTTCATTTAATTTAGATATAACTGTATCTGTAAATGTTTCCCATCCCTTATTTTTGTGAGATAACGGAGTATCTTTCACTACAGTCATTATAGAATTAAGAAGTAATACGCCTTCTTTAGCCCAATCAGTTAAATCACTTTTAGTTCTTTTTATTCCTAAATCACTATAAAGTTCTTTAAATATATTTAAAAGTGATGGAGGCATTCTAACACCTTCCTTTACTGAAAATGAAAGGCCATGTGCTTCTCCTAAACCATGGTATGGATCTTGACCTAATATAACTACTTTAACTTCATCATAATCAGTAAATCTTAACGCATCAAATATATTTTCATACGGAGGAAATATTGTTTTTGTTTTGTATTCATTTTTAACAAATATTCCTAAATTTCTAAAATAATCTTTTTTAAATTCATCTTTTAATACTATATCCCACTTCTTGTTAATCATACTACCACCAATAATATTTTAACACATTTCTATTCTTTATTTAAAGTATTTATTACTTTATCTTTTAATTTAATCATAGAATATATATTTATAATAGCTAATATTCCAACAAAAGCATCTATAAAATTCCATATAATATTAGATGATGAGATAGCTCCAAACATTATAGAAAAACATGTAAATATTTTTAATAGTTTTAATGATTTATTAGGTTTTTCTATAAAATATTTTAATGATGATTCTCCATTATAATAACTAGAGAGGATAGTTGTAAAAGCAAAAAGAAATATTATTAAAAATATAAAGTAATTTCCTATAGAGCCTAAGTGCTGAGTAAAACATATTTGTATTAATTCTATACCATTAAAATTACTAAAGTCTAAATTAGATATATCTGAAGTTAATACTATTATAGCTGTTGATGTACAAATTAAAAATGTGGTTATATAGACACCTAACATTTGTGTATAGCCTTGAGCTATTTTTTCTTCTTCTGTATGAGTTTCAGTAGCTGCAGATGCTATAGCCCCTGTACCTATACCTGCTTCACTTGAAAAAATTCCTCTTTGCATTCCTATTACCATACTACCAAGGACACCTCCACTTATAGATTTAAATTCAAAAGCACTCTTAAATATAGTTACAAATATTCCCGGTATTTTATCTATGTTTATTATAATTATTACTAAACATATAAATAGATATAAAAGAGTCATAGTAGGTACCATTTTAGATGAAAAATTAGCTATTCTTTTAACCCCTCCTAATATTATAATTATAACTAGTATACTTAGTATAATTCCTACTACTTTACTATCTATATTTATAATTTCTTGTATAGAATGAGTTATTGTATTTGTTTGAATACTTATGAATCCTACTATATCACTAATTAAAATAATTATTGCATACATATTCCCAAGAAGTTTATTATTTAAACCATATCTTATATAATAACTTGGCCCACCTTTACATATTGATTTAGTATCTTTTTGTTGATAAATCATACCGAGTGTTGTTTCTAAGAAAGTAAGTGATGCGCCTAATATAGAGCTTATCCACATCCAAAAAATACTACCTACTCCACCATAATATATTGAAATAGCTATACCAGCTATACTACCTACACCAATTCTACCAGCAAGTACCATCATTAAAGACTCAAAAGGTTTTATAGTATCTTTACTCTTATTTTTAATGAACAAACTTTTAAACATTTTTATAAATCTAAATTGTACAAAATTAAGTTTAAAAGTAAAATATATTCCACTAATAATTATAGAGGAGCTAGCAACTAACCATATTAGCTTATTTAACATTCAATCACCAATTAATTGTATGTTTATTAAATAAAAAGAAAACCTACTAAAATGTAGGTTTGTTAATTTTTACTTAACTCGAATGCTTTAAATCTATTATATTAGAATATCCACTATAGAATGTCCCTGCGCTATTTTTTACATATGTTCTTACTTTGAAGTATAAATGTTGGTCTTTTTGAACCGCTACTGTTAATGTATCCCCATTTGTTAAATCATTAACTAATACTGTTTTATTCAATATATAATTTCCTGTTTCTGAACTACTTGCATATACTTCTACTCCTGTTATTTCTCCTACAGGTTCTAATTTCAAATCCATTCCTGCCCCATCTAGTCCCATTCCAAAGCCTGTTCTTGTTATCGTCGGAGTTGTTAATGAATAATCTAAATCTATTATATTTGAATATCCACTATAGAATGTTCCTGCGCTATTTTTTACATATGTTCTTACCTTATAATATAAATGTTGTCCTTGTTTTAATAATACTGTTACTTTTTCTCCATCTATTAAATCATCAACTAATACTGTTTTGACTTTTTCATATGTTCCATTACTTGCTGTACTTGCATATACTTCTACTCCTGTTA
>JAFTRC010000030.1 GCA_017462455.1 Bacilli bacterium
ACATATCTCACTAATATTAAAACCTTCTTTTAGCTTCTCATTAAAATAATTAATTTGCTCTATGATAGTTAAACTGTTAAATAAATTTTTAGTCATTCTCTAAAACCCCCAAATTTGAAAAAAACATATGAAAAGAAAAAAACATGGTTATAAATATTCTACCCCTAAAATATTTATAACCATATTGTAACACAAATTATTTATTTTAAAAATATTTTGTTGCTCTGGACTATCTTATTATTTCTTAGCTTCTAATAAGTAATCATCACTTAAAGAATAAAAATAATTTGGTATTATATGCTCTACTGTTTGTCCTTGCTTATTAACTCTAGTATGCACATTAAAATTATTTTTAACTTTGATAAACCCACCTTTTATTAAAGCTTCTACACAATCAGTAACAACTTTTCTAGTCTTATAGGATAATCCAATAGCTTGGCATATTTCTTCTTGCTTAATATAAGCTTCTCCTTTATAACACTTAGATAATAAATATAAATATATCCTAAGTGAATTTTCACTATAAGCATTTACTAATTGTCTTAAAGCAATATTTGTTATTGTTACAAAGCTTTCAAGATTTCCACTTTCCTCATTAAAAACACCGTAGTTTAACCTATATACAAGTTCATTATTTGAAGTTTTAGTCAGCTCTATTGCTTTTATATTACATTTTTTTAATTTATTAATATGTCTTTTGATAGTGCTTTGAGATATATTAAGTTCTTCTGTAATTTGTTTTATAACTTCATCAAACTTATCTTTATATAAATATCTATCGCTAGGATTTAAAAACTTTCCACCCCAGTTTGAGTTAAGCATAATAGCACCATAAGTTTTCACATTAACATTTTTATTATCTAAAAAGTCTTTTGAAATTGGCATAGGTAACTTGAAAACCTCCTTAGTAATATTTCCTTTCTTATAGGTAGTAGCTTCTATAACTTCTTTTAATAATCTTTGTCTGTATGAAGCTTCTTCTTTCATTTGCTCGTAAATTAATTTCTTTTCTAAATCGAAATCAATATTTGTTGCACTCATACTTGCCCCCTATTTTACTAATGATTTCCTATTTACAAATTTCGTCATTAATATTAAAATAGAGTATGAAAATATTTAATTTTAAAAGCTGATTAAAAAAAATAATTAATGAATGAAACTTATAAATAGTTAGTAAGACTTTCTTTTCCTACGAGAAAGTCTTTTTTTATATTTATTTTAAAATTTATTTCCAATACTCTAAAAATACATTTCCCTCTTAACTATATTGTTATTAACATTAATATAGTCTTATCCACTATATCATATTTTTTAAATAAATAATCTAGGTAATTTTTTCATTAAAACAAACAGAGATATTCAGTAATATTTAAAAGAGATAATCTATACAGATTATCTATATATATAGTTTGTAGCTAAAATGACATTTGAATGTAGTAAATTTGACCTAACCATTGAAAATACTAGCTTCTCTAAAATTCTTATATTATCCACATAATCCACAGATATTTATTCACGATAAAAGGAATTATTTATAATAAATTTAATATATATTATGAGGGTTATTAGGAAGGAGAGATATATTTTGGAAGAAGAAAAAATAATTAGGTTATTCATAGGAGGACTAAGTTTATCAATTTCTATTATGTTATTCCTATGTGTTAAAGGAGGTATTTTAAAATAATGAAGATAGCAAATAACAATGGTCATACCTTAAATGGTACAGGCAGAGGTGCAATAGG
>JAFTRC010000031.1 GCA_017462455.1 Bacilli bacterium
TTATATTTAAATGTATTTTCTTTATTAAGATTATTTTCATATTCTTTATATGATCGCAAAGAAACCCCTAAATATTTGCAAGCTTCAGTTTGTGTAATTCTTTTTGCTAACCTTATCTCTTTTAATGTCATATGCTTCACCTTCTTGCCATCATTATACTATTTTTGCACCTTGTATTACAATATAAAGTGCATTTTTTGCACCCTTTTGTTTAAAAAGGTGCAGAAAGACTTTTCCTCCTCGGTAATATATAACACCAATATTTTAATTTTTCCTTAGCCAAAAAATAACAATGTTAATATTATAGCAACACTCATTCCTACTACATCAGCTATCAATCCAACTTTTAAAGAATGTCTCCACTTTGTAACTCCTACCGTTCCAAAATACAAAGCCAATACATAAAATGTTGTGTCGGTACTCCCTTGAATCGAAGAACAAGTAATACATAGCAAACTATCTGGTCCATATACTGAACACACATTATTTAACACTGCAGTTGAAGCACTGCCGGATAAAGGTCTAAATATTAGCATTGGAATAAGATTAGCAAAAAAAGATCCTTTAGGAATAATAAAAGATAAAAGATTTCCTAAATCATCTACTATTCCACATGCTTTTAATACATTTACCGCCAAAAGCATCCCCATAATAGAGGGAAAAATTTCTTTCGATAAAGAAAGCCCTTCATTTACACCATTAATAAAATTTTCATATGGTGATTTTCTTTTTATTAAAGCAATAATGATCGCAATAAAAAACAGTCCAGGAACTATAAAATTTGTCCAATTCATTTTTTCTTTCTCCTATAATGTCTATCTAACATTAATCCAACAAACGAAGCACAGATAGTTGCAAATATCCCAATAAAAACAAAGTCTAAAGGATGTTTGCTTCCTAGCGCTTGCCTAATACTCATAACAGTTGTTGGAAGTAAAGTTACTCCCGCAGTATTTAAAACAAGAAAAGTAACCATATCATCACTAGCAACATCTTTATCTAAAGTTGATAACTCCTTAAGTCTTTTAATCCCTTTTAACCCACTTGGAGTCGCGGCGAATCCAAGGCCTAACATATTCGCTGCAATATTCGTAGAAATACATTCTAGTGCATACTTATCATCTAAAGTCGGCATTATCTTTCTTAAAAACGGATTAAGAAGCTTTGCTATTTTCTCAACTACTCCAATGCTACTTAATATATGCATAAAACCACTCCAAAAGGATGCTGATACCACTAAAGTTACAACTAGATTAAACGCATCATTTGGTAAAGAAAGAATAATGTTGGATAATTCTTCACTTCTTCCTGTAAGAAGTCCATATATTATTCCTCCTACAATAATTACTCCCCATATCTTGCTCATCATATCTACCTCTAAATAAATATATGATTGGACATAAAAAAATAGAGATATAAAATCTCTATTTAAGTAATAACTTAATAACAAAACATTGTAATCTTTTTGGTAAGATATTCAATAATACTAGACCTATATTTCTATGTTTTTGATAAATAATTCGCGGATTTCTTTTCGTTGATGCTTTATAGATTAATGAAGCTAACTTCTCTGCCTTCATAGGTTTTCCCATAAATCTTCTAGCAATACCAGAAAACTTCCTTGCTTGCTTACTATATAGTTTTGTTTCATTAGCTAACTTTTCTGTATCAGTCATCGAACCACTGCTCAATGGTGTTTCGATGGCACCAGGTCTAATCGTAACAACTTTTTGATCTAATAAGTTTAATTCTTGCCTTAAGGCTTGAGCGTATGAATCTAAAGCAGTTTTTGAAACATTATATAACCCATTAAAAGGCATAGGATCTAAAGACGCCACCTCACTAGTTACAATAACAAATCGCCCCTTTTCCTTTAACAAAGGATAAAAAGTTTTATTTACAAGCATTGTGCCTAATAAATTAATATCGATAACTCTTTTTATTTCTTCATAATCATTTTCTACAAATGATGCCATTTTATGAATTCCTGCTATATCTAAAATTACATCAAATTTAATGTCTTCTTGTTTTAAAATATCATAGATTTCATTTAATCTGTTTTTATCATTTATACTGGCTTTATAAGAAACTAGTTTGTCTTGCTTTTCAATATCATTTATATCTATCGCATAAACAAAATGTCCTTCTTCTATAAACTTATCTTTTACAGCTTTTCCTATTCCAGAAGCCGCTCCTGTTATTAATACATTTAACATAAATCTTCTACTCCATATACAATTTTGTGTAACTCTTTAATTATTTCTTTCGGATTTTTAATCTTATCAGGATAACTCAAAAGATGCATTGGCACCTCTTTTTTATCTTTGTTATAAGGTGGTTGAATATATTCAACATCATTAACCTTATATCCGTGTCTATTATAAAATCCTAGTCTTCTAATAGAAATATTACTTAGAGGTAACTCAGCCTCTAAAATTACTTGTTTGAATTTTTCATTAACTATATCTATCGCTTTTCCTCCGAATCCGGAATTTCTATATTCTTCATAGATAACAAAATGTTCCACGAAAAAACAAGTTGATAAATCCCAGACTGTGATAAAGCCAACTCTCTTTTCTTCGATTACTATATGATAAATGTTATAACTATCTAATTCTAGTAAAACATATGCATCATCAAAAGAACGAATTTCATCTTCGATAAAACTTTTTGTCATTTCTTCATAAATGCCTACAAATTCATCTTCGTGTATTGCGATTAGTTTCATATAGATAAACCCTTTCTTTTCCATAATTATTTTCGCATATAAACTTAATCTTTTCAAATAAATTATATAAGCATCTTTATCCAATTATCTTTAATTTTTAACCAAATCGATTCTTTTTTCTCTATTTTTTCGCACTTAAAAGTGTAAATGTGCTCTTTTTCTTCTTTAATTATATATATTTTCCCTTCTTTGGTTTCTTTATTGATTTCAATAAAAATTTTTATCTTCTTAAAGTTTTCTTTTTTATCAAAATAATAAATATCCTCATCTATATATGTTTTATAATCTAATATTCTTAAGTTTCCTTTTTCAACTATTAATTTTGCATCATATTCTTCAAAATGTTTTTCATACAACTCTTTATGAAAAGCAAAATCTCCTCCGCAATTCAATGTAACAACCGTTAATTCTAGATTATCTTTTTTAGCGCTTGTTACTAAGGTTCTTTTTGCTTTTTTGGTATAGCCCGTTTCATTTGATTTCTGCGTGATAAATAAAAGAGATAGAACCCTATAAGGCTCTACCTCTGCTACTATTATATATTAAATTAAGATTTATAAATCTCATCTTAAGATCCTCCTTTAATTTCAACTACCTATTCGATAA
>JAFTRC010000032.1 GCA_017462455.1 Bacilli bacterium
TACCATAACATCTATCATTCCATCAATACTTCCGTGCTTTTTATCAACTAACGCACAAAATAAAACACCATATCGTTTTGATTCTTCTGTGAACTTTTTTAAATCTTCTTCCTTAACTGAAAACACTTTTAATTCTTTTCCGGATTTAAGCATATTTTCTAGTTTAGTTCTTCCTTTTACTTTCTGCTTATCTTGTGATAAAGCATAAAGTGCAGCAATAACATTTTTTGTTGCAGCACCTGTAATTCTTAATGCAACCTCTGTTCCTTGTAAACTCATTCTTACAATAGATTCGGCTGCGTCACCTGATGAATTCATTTTTTTCCACTTCCTTTCCTTTTTCTTTTCCATCATTTAACTCTTGTAGATTTTCTTCCATTTTTCTACTTCTTTCTAAAATATCTCTACATAGCACCACCTCCTCTCGCAGTGGTTTTATTTGTAGATTAAGTTCATCAATTTGCTTTCTTATTTCGTCCTTTTCTTCTTTACTTTTAGACTTTTTATGTTTGTACCATAACTTACTTCGTCTATCCATTAAAAAATCAAGTTCCTTTTCCTTTTCTTCCTTAAACGCAAAAAACTGCTCGTTAGTTTTTAATTCATTTCTAACGAGCAGTCTTGCCTCTTTTGATATTTCTTCCATCTTTCGTACATCTGCACGAATAGTTGGAGATAGTTTTTGATAAGGATACTTTTTAGGAAATACTTTCAATAAGTAGCAATAATGAATATATAATCCATAAATACCTTTTCTTCTTGGTTTCTTATAATCAAACTTATTATAAGTTTTCTTATTACTATAAGCCTCAATAAATGGTACTCTTGGGGCTTGTGTAGTTTCTATTCTTTCTTTTATTCGATCTATACTATAATCTTCGCCAAAATATCTTTCTATACGTATATTTTTCTTATATGGACTTCGTCTTATACTTAACTTATTTGCTCTATAAATAAGTTCATAGTCCATTGCTTTCATTAACTTTTCAAAATCTCTATAAGAATATGCTTGTGCAATAGCACGATCTAAATCTTCTTTTGCAATAGTATAATAATTTGTTCTTTCTATTGTCCCTTTTTGATAATTAGCATAATTTATTTTACTATTTCTACAAACCTTTTCTTCTAAAATACTTAATCCATATTCTGCACATAATGAATCAGATATACTGCGAAGTTCTGCATAGGTATCTCTTTTATCATAATACCTCTTACCATCTTTAAATGATACAGAGTTAATTACAAAATGATTATGATAATGTTTTGTATTAAGATGGGTACTTACAACAACTTCAAATCTATCACCCCACATTTCTTCGGCTAGTTTAACACCAATAGCGTGTGCTTGTTCTGGTGTAACTTCACCTTCTGCAAAAGATTGAAATGCGTGAAATCCTTGTATGCCACCTATTTTATTATATTGTTGTTTTGTTATTAACATTTCTTCTAATGCAGTTTCCGGAGTACAATTTATTCCAGATACATAATATTGTTTTTCAGTTTTAAAATCTGCCTCAATATAATCTAAAACATTATGCAGATTATAATAAGTTTCCTTTCCATATTCACTATTAACTGTTTTCTCAATATTCATTGTATAGTCAATAACATTATTTAATCTTTTATCTATCTTCCATATTCCTGTCGTAGCAATTTGTATCACCTCTTTCCAATAAAAAAAGAGATTATCATTTTACTGATAATCTCGTAAATAAATATTATTTTTCCAATAATGTTCCTTTTTTATATCTTTCTGAATAATCAAGAATTGACTCTTTATCAAGCATAGGTTCAGAACTCACACCTTGAAAAACAATCTTATTATTTCTATAAGTGAACCAAAATAAAATATTAGGTTCTTTTTCAAATTCTACTGATATTCTCCATTCGTTATAACTAAGAATTCTATTTATATAAGAATGTTTTATTTTTATTTCACTAACATCTTGTGCTGTATAACCTCTGTTTTCAAGTTCTGTATAAGTATAAGTTTTGATAAATTTTTGTTGAATAAAAACATTCAAAATAAGACCAACTATAATCGCTAATAAAATTATTATAATTGTTATAAAAACCTTTTTCTTTTTCATATATTTCTCCTACAAATTTATATATACTATTTTTTTCTTATTGCTAAAACTATTTGCAACATTCCTATCAAAATAAAGATAATTGCTATAAAATTTACTATTCCAAATGACATATTATAATTACCGGGATTATAACTTCCAGCTGCTGCGCCTTGATACGCTACAAAACCTAATTTAGGTATTACCTGTTTAATTATATAAACACAACAAACAATAAGTAATCCAATAATAGTTTCAATACTTCCTAAAATATACATACTATTTTTAGACATTAGAATTCCTCCTTATTATTTCCTCTCTTTTTTATATGCAACAATTCCGCATATTATATAATAAATACACATTATGATTCCTATTGGAGTTTCTGAAACAATTTGACCTGTTTCTTGGCTTCCCATATATATTAGTAATATTCCTACTAAAATACCAAGAATACTTCCCCACCATTTCTTTTTATCCATAAGAAATCCTGAAATAAATAGCATTCCCAATGCTACCCATACAAAGGGATTTATTGCACTAAATGAGCCAACCATACCTCCAAGGATATACAAAATACATCCCAATATAAAAGGTAAAAAATACAATATTTTTTTCATATCAATTCCTCCATAATTTATTTCATAAAAAACGATACAAATGAACAAACAAATATAAATATCGCTGAACAAATACTTAATATAGCCACACTACGGTTTGTTTTCCATTCTGGAATTGCTTGAACTATCATAAGTATTCCTAGTAATGGTACTGCTATATTGATAGCCTTATCCCATACACCAAATAACTGAATACTTGCTGCTACCATTACTACAATAGAAATAATTACTTTCATAATAATTATAACTTTTTCCATTTTAGATTTATTATTCCAATTTTTTTTCATAAGGTTTCCTCCTCTCAATAAAATATTATTCTCCGATTAATTCCATTGTTTCTATATCAGATATTTTAATAACTTCATAATTCACAAATATCGCACAATCTTCATAGAACTCATCATTATAATATCCAATAATTTCTTGTCCATTTTTTAGAACTACTCTTACTTTTTTATCATACATTTTATCAAAATACTTATTGTGAAATTCCTCACTAATTTTTAATTTTTCTTCTGTCAAAGGCGTTTTGTTTTTATTATTTAATGATTTTACTATTGCATCTTCTAATTCTTTAAATATTTTATCCATCACTACCTCCGATCTATAAATTATTTTTTACTAAAGATTTTTATACAAAGTTATTATACCATATATCTAAAAAATATTCTATTATTTGCCAAGAATATAACTTAATTTTCTTAATTTTCTTTTGGAAGTAAATATCGTTTTTTTATACCTAAAATAATATCATTCATAGCATTAACATTTTTCCAATATTCTGGCTCATCTATAAAACCTAATGCGTTTGCTTTTCTTGCAATTTGATTAAGATTATTTCCATATCCTCTTAACTTTTTTAATTCATCATAAAACTCAATAGGTGGCTTTTCTCTTGGCTCATATCCAACAACTAAACTTCTAACATAATCAGATTCATTTAAACCTGCTTTGCTAGATTTTAATTTCAAAAGATAATCTTCATCTCTACTAAACCAAAATTGTTTTTTTACTCCACGATTTCGCATTTGACCACCTCTGGCTCCTCATCATACTCATCATTATCTTTATCTCTCATAATAAGTAATCTTTCATACTCATTTATTCTATTGATTTGTAAACAACACATAAGAGTTGTCATTACCAAACCACCTATAATTAAACCTAATATAAAAAATAATAATTCACTCATAATATCAAATCCTTTCTATTTAATTTTTGCAATAAAAAAAGGCTAGTAAATTATTTCTAATCTACTAACCTAATTCATTATGCAATTAGTTTTATTTATTAACAGTTGCTTTTAATTCACTTCCTGCTTTAAAACTTACAATTTTACTTGCAGCGATTTTAATAGTTTCACCTGTTTGTGGATTTCTTCCTTCTCTTTCTG
Source organism: Bacilli bacterium (assembly GCA_017462455.1). Classification (GTDB taxonomy): domain Bacteria; phylum Bacillota_I; class Bacilli_A; order RF39; family UBA660; genus UMGS1613. The sequence goes on from JAFTRC010000032.1 coordinate 4,083, forward strand.
CTCTTTAAGAAATTTTGAAAGTTCCAAATCCTGCAACTGATAATTTATTACCATCTGCTAATTCTTTTTTAAATAAATCAAATGTTGCATTGAATGCTTTTTCGCTATCTGCTTTTGTTAATCCTGTTGCAGTTGCGATTGCTTCTATCATTTCAGATTTTTTCATAACTATTTCACCTCCGTATCATTAGACATTTTTTATTATAACATAAA
>JAFTRC010000033.1 GCA_017462455.1 Bacilli bacterium
AGAGAATTTAGAATATGAATTAAAAGATTATCAATTAAAAGAAAAAATATGTGATACAAGTAATGTATGTAAATTAGGGATCAAAAAAGAATTTTATATAACAATAAAATATAAAGATAACATAAATAATTCAAGTATAACAGAATATAATCTAAATCTAGACTTTAACTTTAAAGCAGCATATAACGTAACATATACAGATATAACAGTAGAAGATACATATCCAAGTATAATACTTGAAACAGATACATTGGAAGTAGACTTAGGAGAAAATGCCCCAAGTAGTATAAAAGTATTAATGAGTGAAGCAGAGATAACAAATTATACATATGAAAATGGAGTATTAAGTATACCAAATGTAAGTGGAAATATAGAAATATTAAAAAATTCTTTGGCAATCTATATAACCAATCTATATAGTCCAAATAGTACAGTAACAAATAATTCAATAACATACAATATAGATACAACAAATGGAATAATAGACGATGGATTAGGAGGAACAGTACCAAGTGGAGGAAACTTAAGATACTATGGAGCAAGTCCAAATAACTATATAGATATAGGAGATAGAGATTCATCAGGAAATATAATCTTATGGAGAATAATAGGAGTATTTGAAACAAAGTATGCGACAGATAGTTTACCTTGTAACACAGACTCTAATAATGATGGACATTATGATAATTGTGCATCAGAAAAGTTAGTAAAAATAATAAGAGATGAATCTATAGGAAAAATAGCATGGGATAGTAATAATGGAGAAAATTGGAGTATTGCCACACTTAACACATATCTAAATACAAGTACTTACTATCAAAGTTTAAGTGTAGATGTAATATCAAAAATAGAAACATCGCTATGGAATCTAGGAGGCTATTCAACAGATACTAAAGAATATGTAAATGCTGGATATGAAATTGAAAGAGAAACAAACGTATATAGTGGAAACCCAACAGAATGGGTGGGAAAGATAGGATTAATGTACCCAAGTGATTATGGGTATGCAACAGATTTGAAAAAATGTAATGAAATATTGAATAATTATGGTAGTAGTGCCTGTATGACAAACGATTGGTTATATAGTTCTATTTCAAACTGGACATTATCTCCTCTTTCCTCTAGTTCAGGTGCCGCATTTTATATTTCTGGTTCAACAGGTATTGTACGCAATAATAGTAGTAAAATTAACAATGGAGTTCGTCCAGTCCTATATCTAAAATCTGATACAGTTAAATTGAGTGGAACAGGGGTGTATAATTCAACAACACAAGATCCATATGTAGTAGAATTAGGAGATGGAAGTACATCCGGTGGTACAGCAGGATGAGATAGTTATTTATAACTTTTAAGAAAGCAAGATATCAAAATAATAATTAACACTAATTAACAAAAGAGAATTAATATATTGTTAATTCTTTTTCTTTTTTGTATAATGATAGTGGTGATATAATATGGATTTATGGATGTATGAAAAAGAATTATTTGAAAGTGGAATAGAATATATAGGTGGGGTAGATGAAGTAGGTAGAGGGCCTTTAATAGGTAATGTGGTTGCTGCTTGTTGTGTGTTACCTAAAGATTTTAAATTGGATGGACTTAATGATTCGAAAAAATTAAGTGAGAAAAAAAGAGATGAGTACTATGATTATATAATAAATAATTGTATTGCTTATGGTATTGGTAAAGTTAGTCCAAAAGAAATAGATAAAATAAATATTTATGAAGCTAGTCGTAAAGCTATGATGATTGCTATTGAAGAAGTAAAAAAACAAATAACAGTAGGTCATATATTAGTAGATGCAATGCCACTACCTGATTTAGATATACCTCATACACCAATAATAAAAGGTGATGCTAAAAGTATTAGTATAGCTGCTGCTAGTGTTATTGCTAAAGTAACACGTGATAGAGAAATGTATGAATTAGATGAAAAATATCCTATGTATGGATTTAAAAATCATAAAGGATATCCTACAAAAAAACATATAGAAGCTATAAATAAATATGGATTAATTGAGGGATATAGAGAGTCTTATGGACCAGTAAAAGAGGTATTAAATGGAAATAAATAGAGTAGTAGTAGGTCCATTAGAAACTAATTGTTATATTTTATCTATAAGTGATAAGTGTTTAGTTATCGATCCAGGAGATGAATATAATAAAATAAAAGAAGTGATAGATAATAGAGATGTAGTAGGTGTTATAATTACTCATCATCATTTTGATCATATAGGTGCTTTAAATAATTTTGATAAGAATTTAATATTTGATAAAACAAATTTAGAGGAAAAAGAATATAATATAAAAGATTTTAATTTTGAAGTGATATACACTCCAGGTCATAAAGAGGACTCAATAACACTCTATTTTAAAGAAGAAAAAATTATGTTTACTGGAGATTTTATATTTAAAGGGACTATTGGTAGAACTGATTTAAAAGGAGGGAATATGTCTTTAATGATAAATAGTTTAAATAAAATAAAAAATTATAATGATGATATTATAATTTATCCAGGACATGGTGATAAAACTATATTATTAAATGAAAAATTGGGATTTGACCGTTTCAGATAAATGTGTTAAAATACTTTTCATTGGAGGATTTTATGGGAAAATTATCAAAAGAAAAAGTAGAAAAATTAATAAAAATAGAAATGGCACGTGCTGAAGTAAATTTTAATTTAGTTAATGGTTTTATAACTGATAGTGATATATTATCTTTAAATTTTGTAAAGCCTAATTTTGGTATAAATAATATTAATAGAAAAAAAGAACCTAAAACAGCTATTTTAATGGATATATATAATTGTCCTTTTATATTATGCGACCAAGAAAATCTTAGTTTGGAAGTAAAACAAATTTTACCGGCATTTCTAGAATACAGATTCAAAATGGAAGTAAAACAATTATATAATTATTATAAACAAGGAATGTTTAGTAAGGAAGAATATAATAAACAAAGAGAAATGATTAAGTTTTGTTATTATAAATCTTCTTCAGATGGTAAAACAATTCTAGAAACAGGACATGTAAAAGATATAACAGATAATGTAATAAAGTGTAAATAGTGTAGATTATGAAATTAAATTTAGAAGAAAAATTAATAAATTTATTAAAGAATGTTTGCGCTGAAAAGCTAATTCAAAATCTTAGTTTAACAAATATTAATGGTAATGAAGAATTAATATTAAAAGGTGTTATGTTTGATGATGAACACACTTGTTATAACAATTATGAAAAGCTAGAAGATGTAATTACTGGACTAATTGTTTCTGCTGATAATTATGGAATATATTTAGAAAATGAATTTATTGGCATTATAAGTATATTCAATCAATATTATAAAGATTTAACTCGTTTAGAAGTATCTATGAGTATAAAAAATCAATATCGTAATATGAATATAGGTAAATATTGTTTAGAAACTATAATATCTAAATATTTTAAAGATTCTAATAATAAAAGTATTCATTTATCTATAAGAGAGGATAATATAAAATCCAGAAAAATGGCTGAACATTGTGGTTTTAAATTATATCCAGGATATAAAAGTTGTAAAAATTTTATTGATTTAAAAGGAAATCAAATTTCACAAGTTCAATATTTATTAAAAAGAAAAGATTATATAAAATAATATAATTAAGTTATTTATTTATTAAAGAAAATATGTTATAATTGTTTCATTGAAACAAAAATATAAAGCAATGATGGAAGAGTAGTAGTAAGTCTAATTATTTTAAAGAGAGTTAGTATTTGGTGAAAACTAATAAATAAATTCTTATGAATTCACTTTCTAGTGTTATTAATAATAAACGAGTGATGAGCGTTAAATCATTAGAGTGCATAATAACTATTATGAAATAGGGTGGTACCGTGGTTAATTCACCCCTATATTTATAATAGTTTTTTTGTTAGAGGTGATTTTATGTATGATATGCATTATGATTTATTAACAGCTATTTATATGGCTAAACTTAATAATGATTTTGAAGGTATAAAAAAATGGATTAGTTACTACAATTCAAATAATGTTACTGGTGTAGTTGCTAATATGTGTTTTATGAGTAAAAAAGAAATGCAAGAGGAGTACCACTCAAATTATTATAAAGAAAATATATCTGTTTTAAGAATGTTTAAAGAAAGTGTAGATTTAGTTAATGAATTTATGAATAAAGATATTGATATTTTATTTGGTATAGAAGGCTGTGATTATTTAAATAAAGATGAGCTTAAACCACTTTATGATATAGGATTAAGAGCTATCGCACCTGTTTGGAATGAACCAAATAAATATGCATCAGGAATAAGAGATGATTATGGATTAACTTTAGAAGGTGCTTTATTACTTGAAGAAGCAATAACTTTAGGCATAGCTATTGATTTATCCCATTGTAATGAAAAAACATTTAGCGATATAATTGAATTTATAAAAGATTATAGAGATGAAGGTATAAATCCTATAGTATATGCAAGTCATTCTAATAGTAGAAGATTATGTGATAGAGAACGTAATCTTACTGATAATCAATTAATAAAATTAAAAGAAGTAGATGGATATGTAGGTGTTATGTCCAATAGAAACTTTGTTATAAAAGGTGCTTTAGAAAATAATATAGATATTGAATTACTTAAAGATGCCTATATCCAACACTTAATACATATAGGAAATATTATAGGCTTTGATCATTTAATGATAAGTACTGATGATATAAAGTTTTCATTAGGAGATATAGATTATCAAAAATTACCTATATATAATTACGAAAGTATTGCTAAAGATTTAAGAAAAGATTTAAGTAAATATTTTAATGAAGAAGCAGTGGAAGATATAATGATTAATAATGCAAATAAAATATTAAAAAAAGTAAAAGGAGGAAATTATGAAAGAAAAAGTAGAAATGTTATGTAAAGAAATTATAGAAAAAATTAATAGTGTTTCAAATTTAAAAGATTTAAATGATTTAAAAGTAGAATATATGGGTAAAAAGGGTATTATTACTGAACTTCAAAGTGGTATTAAAGATGCTACTGATAAAAAAGAATATGGTATGCAAGTAAATACTGTTAGAACTGCTTTTAATGAAAATTATGAAGAAAAGTTAAAACAATTACAAGAAGAAGAAATAAATAAAAAATTAGAAAGTGAAAGAATAGATGTAACACTTCCTTCAACTAAAATACCAATGGGTGCTCCAAATATTTTAGAAAAAGTTATAGAAGAAGTAGAAGAAGTATTTATGTCTATGGGATATGATGTAGTAGATGGCCCTGAAATAGAAGAAGATAGATATAATTTTGAACTTTTAAATATACCAAAAGGACATCCTGCTAGAGATGCTCAAGATACATTTTATATTGAAGATGAAAAAATACTTTTACGTAGTCAAACGTCTCCAGTACAAGCTAGAACTATGTTAGCTGCAGGTGGAGATAAACCAGTAAGGATGATATGTCCAGGTAAGACTTATAGAAGAGATGCAGATGATGCTACTCATTCTCATCAATTTATGCAAATAGAAGGATTATTAGTTGATAAAAATATTAGTTTATCTGATTTAAAAGGTACTTTTGATGTAATTGCTAAAAAATTATTTGGTGAAGATATAGAAACTAGATTTAGACCAAGTTATTATCAATTTACAGAACCTTCAGTAGAAACTGATATTACTTGTTTTGCATGTAAAGGAAAAGGTTGTCCACTTTGTAAAAATACAGGATGGATAACAGTAAGTGGTGCCGGAATGGTTCATCCCAACGTACTTAAAAATTGTGGATATGATCCAAGTGTTTGGACAGGTTTTGCATTTGGTTTCGGTGCCGAGAGACTTGCTATGCTTAAATATGGAATAAATGATATTAGAACATTCTATCAAACTGATTTAAGAGAGTTAGCTTTATTTGATAGAAAGGGGGATAATTAATGATAAGTTTAGAATGGGTAAAAGACTATATTGATATAGAAAATGAAGATTTAAAAGAACTTGCAGTAAAAATTACTAAAGCTGGTATAAATGTAGAAAAAGTTATTACTAATCATATAGATAATTTAGTAATAGGTGAAGTTATTGAATGTATAGACCATCCAGATAGTGATCATTTACACATCTGTCAAGTTGATGTAGGTGAAATAACACAAATAGTATGTGGTGCAAAAAATGTTAGAAAAGGTATAAAAGTATTAGTTGCTCTTCCAGGATGTGTTCTTCCAGGCAATTTTGAAATAAAAGCAGGTAAAATTAGAGGTCAAGAATCTAATGGTATGATATGTGCTTTATTTGAACTTGGTATAGAAGAGAAAACTGAAGAAAACTATAATAAAGGTATAGCTGAATTAGAAACTGACTTAGAAAATGGAACAGATGCAAATATTTATTTAGGAACTAATGATACATTATATGAATTAGATATTCATAAACATAGAAATAATGACTGTTATTATCACATAGGTTTTGCTTATGAAATAGCTTGTATATTAAATAAAAAAGTAACTCTTCCAGAACTTTCTTATAAAGAAATAAAAGAAGATGTTAAAGATATAATAACTTTGAAAGTAGATACACCTAATTGTCCTTATTATAGTACTAAAATAGTAAGAGATGTAAAAATAAAAGAAAGCCCAGATTTTATTAAAAGAAGACTTATAAGTGCTGGAATGAGACCTATAAATAATGTAGTAGATATTTCAAACTATGTTATGCTTGAATTTGGACAACCTTTACACTTCTTTGATTTAAATAAATTAGGTACTAATATACTTGTTAGACAAGCTACCCCTAATGAAGAAATAAAAACTTTAGATGGAATTGATAGGATATTAACCGAAAAAGACATAGTTATAACAGATGGTGAAAAGGCAGTATGTATAGCTGGTGTTATGGGTGGAGAAAATACAGATGTAGATGAGTCTACTACTGATATTTTAATAGAAAGTGCTATATTTGATCCAATAAGTATTAGATATACATCTGCTAATTTAAATTTAAGAAGTGAAGCTTCAATTAGATATGGAAAAGGATTAAATTATGAATATACAGATAATGCTTTAGATAGAGCTTGTCATTTGCTTGAAAAATATGCGGATGCTACTATACTTTCTGGTAAAGTAATTCACGATACTATAGATAAGAAAGAAAAAGTTGTTAAATTTAAAACAGAGGAAGTTAGTATTCTTTTAGGACTTGAACTAACTGATGATGATGTTAAAATAGAACTTCAAAGATTAGATTTTGAATATAAATATAATAAAGGGGTATTTACTGTAACTATACCAAAAAGAAGACTTGATATAGATCCTAATGTTAATGATATAGCTGAAGAAATTGGTAGACTTTATGGATATCATAATTTAGTAAGTACACTTCCTACTGTAAAGACTAGACGTGGAGTTTATGTAGGTGATGTAAAACTTAGAAAAGATGTTTCAAAAAGATTAAGAGCCTTAGGACTTAATGAAGTAAAAACATATACTTTAACAAGCCCAGATATGGCAAAAACATTTAATTATGAAAATAAAGAACAAGTAGTCTTACCAAATCCTATGAGTATAGATAAATCTGTTATAAGAACATCTATACTTCCGTCATTAGTAAATTCTTATGAATATAATAAAGCTAGAAAAGTTAAAGATATTTTACTTTATGAAATATCTAAAACATATGATAAGAAATATAATGAGGATATAAAAGTAGCTATTTTAATGAGTGGAAATTATTTAACTAATAATTGGCAAGGTACAACTTTAAAATGTGATTTCTATATATTGAAAGGTATAATTGAAAACTTACTTGATTATTTAGGCTTTAAAAATAGATATACATTTGAATCAAGTGTAATACCTGAAATCCATCCAGGAATAAGCGCTAAAATACTTTTAGATAGAGAAGAAATAGGTATAATTGGTAGAGTTCATCCAAGTTATATAAAGGATGAAGTTTATGTATGTGAACTTTCTATGACAAAACTTTATAATAAGCAAGTTAAACCTTTAAAATATAAAGAAACATCTAAATATCCAACTATTGAAAAAGATTTAGCTTTTGTTGTAAAAAAAGATGTTGAAAGTGAAAGTATAAAAAATCAAATAAGAAAATCTGGTGGAAGACTTCTTACTAGTATTGATGTATTTGATGTTTATGTTGGTGATAAAATAGGTAGTGATGAAAAATCAATTGCTTATAATTTAAAATTTGAAGATAGTACAAAGACTCTTACTGAAGAAGAAGTAATGACTATATTTAATAAAATTATAAGTGATGTAGAAAACAAATTAAATGCTAAAGTAAGAAATGGAGAATAAAATTCTTCATTTTTTTCAAATAAACTAATTTATAATTTTAATGGTGATAATATGTATTATTTATTTATAATAAAAGATAATTTTTTTAAGAATAATAATGAATATCTATATGAAATATTGTATAAATTAAAAACTATGCATAAAGAAAATTATAATTATGGAATAAGTTTATATTATAATGTTTGTAATTTATTTGATACTAAATCTTTAAAATATTATGTAAAATCAAAATATAAATTAAAACAAGATAATAATAAATTTTATTTAGATAAATATAATTATTTTGAAATCAGGAAAAGTTGTTGTGTTATAAATAATGATAAATATATAAGAGAAATATTATGTATATTTTATATATATAATAAAAATATATTTGTTTGTAATTTTGATACTAGAGAATATTTTTGGTTAAAAGATAAATTTACTTGAAAAACAAATTATAATATAGTAAAATATAAAAAGAAAGGAAGATAAATATGTTAATGGATATATTATATATAGTAATTGGTTTAGTAGTAGGTGTTATTTTAGGATTTTTCTTAGCTAGACTTTATATGAAAAAATATTTAAAGAAAAATCCACCGATAAATGAACAAATGATTAAGGCTATGATGATGCAAATGGGAAGAACTCCTAGTCAAAAACAAGTTAATCAAATGATGAAATCAATGAATAAATATATGTAACAAAAAATATCTTTTAATAGATATTTTTTTCTTTTGATTTATTTGACAAAATAAAAGAAATATGTTAGTATATAGGGCATATATTTGAAAAAGCAAATTTTTTCAAGAAGAAAGAGGGTTATGGTATGGCAAGAATAAAATCATATCAAGATTATTTAGATCAAGTTAATGGAGATATTTCAAAACAATCAAAAACAAGAAGAATTATTTTTTCTAATAAAGTAAAATCTGCAATTGCTACACTTTTAATAGTAACCGGATTAGGCACTTTAGTAGCTTCTTGTAAAAAAGAAGAAAAAAGTAAACAAAATACAAATGGTAATTCATCATCAACTTATACTAGTGTAATAGAATCTACATCTTTAAATGAGTTAGGTGTAGAACTACCAATCAATACAACAGAAAAGAAAGAATATGGCGCAACTTCTAAAGGTGTTGCTAATCCAAATAAGGTAGTGAAAGATACAACATCTGGAAAAATTTATGTTGATCAAGACGCATATGAAAATAAAAATGAAGTAGGTACTACCGTTATTGATACAAAAAATGATACATTAGAAGTAAAAGATAATGGTAAAGTTTATGAAAAAGAAGATAGTTACGTAATAAAAGATGAAGAAACAGATAAAGTAAAAGAAGAAGGTAAAATTGATAAAACTGAAACAAAATATACTCCTGATGGAACTCCAATTCCAGATGGTTATGTTTGGGATGAAGTTAGAAAAAAAATAGTTCCAGAAAGTGAATATGGAAAATATGTAATAGATGAAGATGGAAATTTAGTACTTAAAGAAACATATGAAGAGACTAAAAAAGCTCCAACTGGTGAAGATGCAGTAATAGAAGAAAAAACAGAAGAAGTTATAACACCGATTGAAAAGGAAGAAGTAAAAACAGAACAAAAAGAAGAAACAAAGGTTGAAGAATCAGAAGAAATAATAGAAGTTACTACAGAGGAAGTTGTTACTAAAGTAACAGATCCAGGAGTAACAAATGCCGATGGTACTTATACAGTAAATGGATTAACTTTTGAAAGTAAAGCAGATTATCAACAATGGATAATTCAAGGATTTGCAGGTTATGGTATGGATATTGATGGAATAATGAAATCTGAGGAATCATTAGTACAATCAAATACATTGACAAAATAGAAATGACATCATTTCTATTTTTTTCTTGATAAATAAATTTTTAAATGATATCATAAATATATACTAGGTGATAAAATGAAATTAATAAAAGAAAATTATAAATTTTTGTTAGTTATAATAGGATTAATATTATTATTTAATATACATTTTCCATATTATATAGATGCTCCAGGAGGAATTAGCGATGTATCTAGTAAAATAGAAATAGATGGGTATAAAAGTGAGGGTACATTTAATCTAGCTTATGTGAAAGAATATAGGGCTACAATACCAACTCTTTTAATCTCTCTTTTTAATAAAGATTGGAAAGTATTAAAACAAGAAGAAATATTATTAGATACTGAAGATGATAATTCTTATTTACTTAGAGATAAAATATTAATGAAAGAGTCCATCAGTAATGCAATAAATGTAGCTTATAGTTACGCTAATAAAAATTTAGAAATAATATCTAATGAAATAACTATTACATATATATCTGAGTATTCTGATACCAATCTTGTAGTAGGTGACATAGTTACTTATATAAATGAAAATAAAATAAGCAGTAAAAAAGAAATAGAAAATATAATTAATAATAGTAACGTAGGAGATAAATTAGAAATAAAAGTTATTAATAATAATAAAGAATATTATAGATATGCATATGTAGTAGAAGAAGAAAATGTAAAAAAAGTAGGAATATTATTAAGTGAAGTAAGAGAATATCAAACTAAACCTAGCGTTAAAATAAATACTGATTCAAATGAATCAGGTTCTAGCGGTGGATTAATAACTGCTCTTTCTATTTATGATTCATTAACTGAAAAAGATATAACTAATGGACTTACAATAGTAGGTACAGGAACTATAGATTTAGAAGGTAATATAGGTAGTATTGGTGGAGTAGAATATAAATTAAAAAGTGCAGTTAAAGAAAATGCGGATTTATTTATAGTACCTAATGATGAAAACTATAAAGAAGCTATTAAGTTAAAAAAAGAAAATAATTATGATATAGAAATAGTAGGGGTTTCTACTTTTGAAGAAGTAATTAGCTATTTAAATTCAATTGCAAACAAATAGGACACAATTCCTATTTTTTTATTATTTTTATCACTCAAAAACTGGATTTAAAATCCAAGATTTGATAAAATACTAAGTAGGTGATTAGTATGAAGATGTCTGATGTAGATATGAATAAAGTCTCACCTATGATGAGACACTATATGAGTGTAAAGAAAGAGCACCCAGATGTAATAATATTTTATAGACTTGGAGACTTTTATGAAATATTCTTTGAAGATGCAGTGACAACTTCTCGAGAATTAGAACTTACTCTAACAGGTAGAAGTGCTGGGCTTGATGAAAGAGTACCTATGTGTGGAGTACCTCATCATGCTGTAGATGTATATGTAGAAAAATTAGTAGAAAAAGGATATAAAGTAGGTATTTGCGAACAATTAGAGGATGCAAAGAATGCTAAAGGAATAGTAGAACGTGGATTAACAGGAATAATTAGTAAAGGTACTGTTATGAGTTCACAAAGTTTAAAAGATAATGAATTTAACTATATTGGAAACATAATAGATTATGGTCATTGTTATTCAGTATGTTATACAGATATAACTACAGGTGTAATATATGTCAGTTTAATTAATCATAATCCCTCTAATTTGATTAGTGAAATTGTAAGTACTAATCTTAGTGAAATAATAGTAGATTCTAACTTTGATAAAAATATAACTAATATATTAAAAAATCAATTTAAAATATCTATATCTATTTATGATGAAATAAAAGAATTAGAAGAATATGAATATATATATGAAGATTTAGAGGATGAAAGACTTATTAAAGCTATTAAACATTTAATAACTTATATAAGTTCTATGAAAATGACTTCTTTAAGTCATTTACAAAAAGCAATAGTCAAAGTAAATAAAGATTATTTAAAAATGGATATTCATACTAAAAGAAATCTTGAATTAACTGAGACATTAAGACTTAAACAAAGGCAATATTCTCTTATTTGGTTACTAGATAAAACTAGAACAGCTATGGGTTCTCGTATGCTTAAAAATTATATAGAAAATCCATTAATAAATAAGGAAGAGATAAATAAAAGATATGATGTAGTAGAAACACTACTTGAAGAATTTATACTTAAAGAAGATTTGAAAAATTTACTTTATGAAGTATATGACTTGGAAAGATTATCTGGTAGAATTGCTTTTGGTAATGCGAATGCTAGAGATTTATTACAATTAAAAACTTCATTAAAAGTATTACCTGATATTAAAAATATACTTAGAGCTATAAAGTTTAAAGATATAGAAACATTGGAAGAATTATATAATTTATTGCATGATTCTATATATGAAAATCCTCCAGTAGGTCTTAAAGAAGGATATCTAATAAAAGAAGGATTTAATAAAGAATTAGATGAATTAAAGAGTATTAGAACTAATGGTAAAGATTTTATTGCTAAATTTGAAGCAGAAGAAAAGATGCGTACCGGTATTAAAACTTTAAAAGTAGGTTATAATAAAGTATTTGGATATTTTATAGAAGTATCTAAAGGTATGACTGATATGGTTAAAGAGGAATATGGTTATGAAAGAAAGCAAACTTTAAGTAATTGTGAAAGATATATTAGTCCTATACTAAAAGAAAAAGAATCAATGATACTTAATGCAGAAGAAAAAATAATTAGTTTAGAATATGAATTATTTGTAAGTATTAGGGATAAAATAAAAGAATATATTCCAAGATTACAAGAAATAGCTAAAGTAATAAGTGAAATAGATGTACTTCAAGCATTTTCTACAGTAGCGGAAGAAAATAATTATATTAGACCTACTATTACCGATGAAAGAGTAGTAGAAATAAAAGAAAATAGGCATGCTGTGGTAGAAAAAGTATTAGAAAGAGAATATGTATCAAATGATATAATAATGCCTAAAGATAAAAATATATTACTTATTACTGGTCCTAACATGGCAGGTAAAAGTACTTATATGAGACAATTAGCTATTACGGTTATAATGGCTCAAATAGGTTGTTTTGTTCCTGCTAAAAGTGCAGTAATGCCTATATTTGATGCTATATATACAAGAATTGGTGCTAGTGATGATTTAGTAAGTGGTGAATCTACATTTATGGTAGAAATGAATGAAGCAAATAATGCTATTAGTAATGCTACTAGTAATTCACTTGTATTATTTGATGAATTAGGGCGTGGTACAGCTACATTTGATGGTATGGCACTTGCTCAATCAATTATTGAATATATACATGATAATATTGAATGTAAAATGATGTTTTCAACACATTACCACGAACTTACTGATTTAGAAAATAATCTTAAATATTTAAAAAATGTACATGTATCTGCCCATGAAGAAAATGGTAATGTAACATTTCTGCATAAAATTAAAGATGGTAGTGTAGATAAAAGTTATGGTATTCATGTAGCAAAGTTAGCTAATTTGCCAGATAAATTAATTAAAAGAGCTAGTGATATTTTAAGTATTTATGAATCTAAAGAAAAGAAAAGAGATATAAGAATACAAGAATCTTTACCTTTAGATTTGGTAATGCCTAAAGAAGAGTCTGATATTGAGAAAAAAATAAAAGAAATAGATCCGATGAATATGACTCCAATGGAAGCATTAAATTTAATATATGAATTAAAGAAAGATATAAAATAGAAAGTGCTTGAAAAAGTACTTTTTATTTTATATAATAATTATAGAAGGTAGGTAATTTATGAAAGTAACAATATTAGGAACGGGTGCTTATGGACTTGCACTCTCTAAAATACTTGTAGAAAATAAAAATGAAGTAGTTATGTGGACTACCTTTGAAGAAGAAAAAAAAGAACTATTAGAAACTAAGAAAAGTTCTAAATTAAAAGGATTTATATTAGATGATAATATAGTTATAACTACTGATTTAGAAGAAGCGCTAAAAACAAGTAAATTAATAGTAATTGCTATACCAACTGCATTTGTAACAGATGTATGTAAAAAATTAAAAAAATATATTAAATCTAATCAATATATTTGTATAGCTAGTAAAGGAATTGAACAAGGAACCTGTTTATTTATTCATGACATGATAAAAAAACAAATAAAAACTAGAAATATAGGTGCAATATCAGGCCCAAGTTTTGCTATTGACTTAGTAAAAGGAGTTCCTGTTGGTTTAGCAGTAGCATCTAAATCAAAAAGAACATTAAATATAATAAGAGAAGCATTTGTAAACGATCATTTTAAACTATATCCTACTAATGATATAATAGGAATAGAAGTTTGTGGAGCTGTTAAAAATATAATAGCTATAGCATCAGGTATGATAGATGGAATGGGCTATCCTATATCTACTCAAGCTTTATTAATTACTCAATCTCTGCACGATATAAAAAATCTTATATATTCATTAGGGGGTTCCGATAGAACAATACTTAGTTTTGCAGGATTTGGTGATATATTACTTACTTGTACTAGTGAAAAGAGTAGAAATTATAGCTTTGGGAAATTAATAGGTTCTAATGTATCTAAAGAAGAAATAGATGAATATAAAAATAATGTAACAGTAGAAGGTTTATATACATTAAAAAGTATTTATAAATTAATAAAGAATAAAAAAATAGATATTCCTACTATAAATATAATTTATGATATAGTATTTAAAGAAGAAAAAATTGACAAATTAATAGAATATCTTATGATTTGACAAAATATACATTTTATATTAGAATATGATTGTATTAAAAACACAAAGAGGGGAATTATGGAAATAGTAGTAAATAATATAATAAATATTTTTACAGTAATAGATGGAAAAGTACATATATTACTTAAAAATAATAAATTAATAAAAATAGAATGTAATGATGATATAGAGACAATAAATAAAAAGTATATAGAAGAAAATCTAGATATAGAAAATTTAAGTTTAAAACAATTTTATACCTTTAGTGAGAAACAAGATAATAAATTAATTATAAATATTCTATTTATGGATATAGTTAATTATAATAGTATTAAGTTAGCAGATGATTTAAGTTTAATTGAATTATCAAAATTAGATATAGATAAAAAATATCTTGATAAGTGTTTAGAAACTTTAAGAAAAGAATTAGTATTAAATAGTACTATAAAAAAATTATATCCAGATGAATTCTCATTACCTGAAATTCAAAAAATGTATGAGGATGTATTAGATAAAAAATATGATAGAAGAAATTTTAGAAAAAGACTTATTAAGTTAGATGTTATAGAATGTCTAGAAAAGGTAAGCTCAAATAAAAATGGTAGACCAGCCAAACTATATAAATTTAAAGATATAGTTGAAGATAAGTGTTTATTTTAGGAGGTATTTATGACAGCTAAATGGGGAGTAAGATCAATGGTATGGTATGTAATTCTGTTAGTAATTGCATTCTGTGTAGCTTTGTATTATTATTTGCAGTTAATGAATGATCCTATTATACAAAGAATATTCTTTTATTAAAATAAATTTGTAAAACAAGTTTTAAAAATAAACTTGTTTTTTTGCATACAATTAAATAGGTGACTAACTATAATAAGTCAATAGATTTTTAATAAAAATTTAAAATAATTTATTTAGTCACGCAAAAGGACTTCAAAAAAGGAAAAATTTTTTTGAAGTAGTGTATAACCAATAAAGGAAAACTTTATTGGAAAA
>JAFTRC010000034.1 GCA_017462455.1 Bacilli bacterium
ACCAAAAGTAGAACAATTCAACTTTCTCGTTATTGTTATATATAAGTATGATATTTTATAATAATTTCAAGAAGGGAGAAATAATATGAAAAATAAAATTTTAGTATTTAGTTTTATAGTGATTATGATATTTACTATAACAGCTTGTGGTAAACAAGAACCAAATAACGAAGACGCAATTAAATTTAAAGAAGAATATGAATCTTTAAATGAAGTAAGTCGTAATAATAAAGTTTATAGAAGTATTTCTATAGATGAAAATAATCCATTTATATATATAACTGCAGAAGAATTATTAAAAAAAATAGATAATGAAGAAACTTTTTATGTTTATTTTGGATCAAAGTTTTGCCCATGGTGTAGAAGTGTGATAGAAAAAGCTATAGAAGTTGCAAAGAAAAAAGGCGTTAGCAAAATTTATTATATTGATATTTGGGATGACGAAGGTAACGAAATATTAAGAGATAAATATATAATAGACTCTAATAACGAATTAAAGCAATCTATAAATGGTACTGATGATTATTATGAAATACTTAACCGATTTGATAGCATTCTTTCAGATTATACTTTAGTAGATAAAAATGGAAATAAAATAGATGTTGGCGAAAAAAGAATATTTGCTCCGAATTTTGTTTATGTAAAAAATGGAAACGCAGAAGTCCTTGTAGATGGTATATCCGATAAACAAGAAAATTCCAATGAAGAATTAACTAACGAAATTTTAGAAGATGAAACTGAAATTTTTAGTGGCTTTTTTGAAGAAGATTGTGGGTGTTAGTTAAATAACAAATTAGTTTATAAAAATTTTTCAAAGGACACCGAGCCAAAAGAAATTACATAACTAATGGCTCGGTGTTTTAGACTTAGATGTCATCTAAGTAACACACTACCAAGTTGTCAGAGCCAACTAGGATAAAGTGTGCCAAAGGAGAGCCTTTGGAAACCCATTTAAGCAACATATTACAAAATTTCATAATGTAATATTGTTGCCTTTTTATTTGTCTTACGACTTCATAAAAAGAAAAAAAGACTACCACTTTCATCAGCATAACTGACAAAACGTGATAGCTTTTTTTGTGGATAATCTTATCACTAATCTAACGAAAAGTGGAAAGATTATCTTCTTATTTTAGGTATTATTTTTGCTACTCGTTTATTTGTAATATCGGTTATTACAATCATCAAAACTAATACCACCACTGAAATTATATAAGCAATTAACAATGCTATATAATTTTGAGAAAAGATGTTTTCAAAAAATGAAACTATACATAAGATAATACCTAAAAATCCAACAATTACAAATATAGTATCACTATAATTTTTGGTTAATCTTTTCTTTGGATCGTTATCATTTTTTCTAGACCATGTTCTACCTTCAATGCTCCATTTCTTTGTGAATTTCGCATGCCCGAAACAAGCAAGTGCTATGAAAAACCAACCAACTGAAACGAACTTATTATCATTAATAATAGGTATTAAAATAATCATAATTGTAGAACAGATAAATCCTATTATTTGTGTTTTATTTAAGTACATCATTATTCTTTGCATTCCTTTTTGCATCTTCTGCCTCCTTATCATATCTAAGTTCATCTAATATTTTAACTATTTGTACATTTGTTTCTTTTTGATATTCTAAATCTTGTATTGTATCCAATAAGATTTCTTTTTTTTCTATGTCCATATCTTCATTACTATTTATTTGATTTTGTATAGTTTCAATTAAAATATCATTATTTTTGATGCTAGAAGTAGCCATTAACCAAGCTGTGTCAACATCTTTTCCTTTGAGATTTTCATAATAATTTCTAATAAAAGGATTAAGTGGAGTTGACTGAGCACCTAAACCTACCATATTCATCATTTCATTGTAATTTAAATCTATGTATTTACTTAACTTTCTTAATATCTTTGGGTTAGGTACTTCTCTTTCACCTGATTCAATTTTTGACAATTCAGCATTACTTATATTAATTGCTTTTGCAAGTTGTCTTTGCGAAAGACCTTTCTTTTCTCTGTTTTCAGCAATTAATTCGCCAATCTTTTTTTCTTGCATATTTGTACACCTCACAACTTAATAATACTATAAATGTTAACAAAAGTCAACAAAAATAAGCAAAATGTTAATTGAAGTGTTGACAAGTTAATAATTATGATGTATATTAGAGATGTTAACGAGAATTAACGTTAAAATTGAAAATGTTAATAAATGTAAAAGAAAGGAGAATAAATGATTGATGAAACTACACCTAGATGATTCTAACAAAATCTGGAAAGATAAAAGAATCAAACCAGAGGGTAAGATAATATATTCTTATCTTCACTCAAAAGGGTTTGAGGGAAAAATCACCAAATTAAATGTTGGAGAATTACAGACTTATGTCAAGATAAGCAATAAGGGACTTAAAAATAACCTTAAAGCATTAGAGTTCTGTGAATATCTACTATATAGAGAGTATGACACAGGAATGTACACAATAAAACTACTAGGATAGTCAAACGATACTTAGTAGTTAAGGTACAGTAAGATTGGGAGGCTTATGTTAGTACCTACAATTAATACCCAAAATAAATGGTTAAATCCAAAACTATCATCTTATAACAGGAGGATTCTATTGTCTTTTATAAGGTATTTTATAGCAGTACCAAGAATAGTATTAAAAGACAACAGGTATTCATCAACAGATAAGTTAGTTTTAGGCATGATTAACTCATTATCAAATATTAAGGGATATTGCTATGCTAAAAATAGTAAGTTAGCAACTGAATTAAATGTAGGTACTAAAACAATATCAAATTCTTTATCTAAATTAAAAAAGAACAATATAATTATCATTGAGTAT
>JAFTRC010000035.1 GCA_017462455.1 Bacilli bacterium
GTATGAGTCATTTAATCAGATCCTTTCAATGTTTTTTGTCCAATCACATTGTATCATAAAGTTTCTGAAATGACTCATTTTTTATAAAATTAAAAATAGTGTCAATTTTATTCACCAACACTATTTATTATAGAACCGAAATTCATAACTTTTTTTCTTGACTAAACATCTTTTATATAATAAAATTGACTTGTAGGAAAGAAGATATATATCAGATTGGAGGTTATTGCTTATTACAAAAAAAGATTTAGAGTTAGTTAAATTTAATCTAACTCCAAGCATGTCTTTTGAACTTATTAGATTTAATAAATTAAAAAAAGAATTAAATAGTTTAAAAGAACTTTACAATCTAGATAAAAATGACGAACTGCTATTACAAATAAAACAAAAAGAAAAAGAATTAAACGATTCTAGAAATCAATTTATACGTGAATTTAGATTAAACAATCAAGACGAAATAGTTAAGTACTTACAAATTAAAGATCAAGAAAATTGATCTTTTTTTCATGAAAAAAAAGGAAATCGAAAAGTTTTGTAGAATAATATATATGAGGGTAAAAAGATATTCTAGTTTTGTCGAATCTGTATAATTTAAAAAAAATGTGTGCTAAATTAAATAGGAAGGTGAATATATGCTAAATGTAGGAACTGAGTTTAGAAATGGAATTTTATTTGTAAGACTAAGAGGCCATTTAAATAAAGATACAATATATAAATTAAATAAAAGAGTTACAAAAGTAGTAAAAAATAATGGAATAAGAAATATAGTATTTAATTTTAGTAATTTAAAATCGATAGATGTAAAAGGAATAAATGCTATATTTTATAATTATGAGTTATGTAGAGATAATGAAGGTAGAAGTTTAATGTGTGGTAATAACGATAAAATAAGAGGTAAATTAAAAAGAAGTAGGTTAGTTAATTATGTATATGAAACACAAGATGAATTAAGTGCTATGAGAATACTAAATTTAGGGTGATAATATGAATAATGAAATAACTAATTTAATTATAGAAAATGAAAGATTAATATATAGTATTGCTAATTACTTTAAAAATTATAATAGTAAAGAAGATTTATATCAGGCAGGATGTCTAGGCCTTGTATGCGCTTATAAAAGATATAATCCTGATATGAACTCGAAATTTACTACTTATGCTTATCCATATATATTAGGTGAAATGAGAAAACTAGTTAGAGAAGATAAAGGTATAAAAGTTAGTAGAGAAATAACTAAATTAAATTTAAAAATAGAAAAAGCTTATGTGCTTTTATCTCAAAAATTGATGAAAGAGCCTAGTACACTAGAAATAGCTAATTTCTTAGAAATACCTGAATATTATGTTTCAGAAGCAATTATTAGTTTAAATAAGATTAAGAGTATTGATGAACCAGTAAATGAGGAAGGTAGAGAATTTACTTTACAAGATGTTATTGGTAAAAGTGATAATATAGATGATTTAATTTTGTTAAGAGAATCTTTAACTACTTTAAATAATGAAGAAAAAGAAATAATTAATAATAGATATATGAAAGATTATACACAAAGTGAAACTTCTAAGATAGTAGGAATGAGTCAAGTACAAGTATCTAGAAAAGAACAAAAAGTATTACAAAAGCTTAAACAAAGAATGGTTGCTTAAGTTTTTTTGATTAATAGTGAATTTAAAACTAAACTATGACATTCTAAGATTTGTCAAGTATAAATTTTGTGTGGATTTGTAATATAATATAAGTGTAGTCAAGTGGTGATGACTACTAATTATCTAATTGCTTACACAAAGCTAAAATTTTTCTAAGGAGTTTAGTTGTGCAAGCAATAATTGATGCTTTACCTTCATTACGTTTTTTTCTGTAATAAATTTCAATATCATTTTCTTGTTTTGTTCTACCAATAATAGTAATAATGTTAGAACAAGCGATACAGAGAATTTTCCTTATGTATTTGTTACCAGATTTGGAAATTGGTCCATGAATATCAATAGATTTACCAGATTGCTTAATTGATGGATCAAGTACACAATATGCAGTTAACTCTTTAATGTTATTAAATCTATTAATATCACCAAGTTCAGCAATGATAATAGAAGTAGTAAATTCACCAATACCATAAATAGAATTGATTACTTCAAAACATTTAGATTTCTTAGCTAAAAATATAATTTTATATTTAATTATATCAATAACTTTTTGATATTCGTTAACTAATCTAGCTATTTGAGATAAATTAGAAACTAATTCAGCATTCATATTAACGGATGGATAAGAAGTACAAGCCGTTTCTTTAATTTTAATTGGCTTTGATTTCCAAGATTTATAATTATGTTTTTTAAAGAAATTTTGAAGTTTATCAATTCTGGTATTTGAAATAATATTTGCATGTGGATAATTTTCAATAAATTCTAATGCGATTTTAGAATATACCATACTTCCTTTAAATAAACTTTCATATTCAGGGAAGCATAAATAAACTAAATTTCTATATCTATTTTTAATATTTACGCATAATTCATCTAAAGAAAAATATTGTCTAGATAAAGCATTTGAATCTAAATATAATTGTTGAGGTTTAACATATTCTTTAAAAGAATTAGTTAAAAATAAATTAACTAAATTAAAGCAATCGTCTTAGTCTTTCTTAAATTTCTCTTTTTCATTTTTCTATAAATAGGATTAATAACAAAAACTTAAAAATTGTTTTCTAAGAAAAATCTTTCAATAGGTCTATGATAAATACCAGTTGATTCCATTATTACATAAATATTATCTAATTTAAATTTATTGATTCTATTAAGCAAACTAGCAAAATCATTAACAGAATGACTAACTTTGTATGGATCAATTAGAACTTCACCACTAGAACTAACTAAAGTAACCATACTTTTAGCTACATCAATTTACTAAATACATTATACGTGTTATAATATTAATGGAGGTAGTTATATGTCAAAATATGAAAGTGTGAGTAATATAGTAGTATCTACAAGTTTAGATAATATTATTGTTAAAGGAGAAGAGATAGTCTGGAGAGGTAAACCTAAAAAATCGGCTTTTATTATTAATAAAATTTTAATGATGTTACCAATAGCTTTAATTTGGTTAATGATTGATTCCAGTTTTATTATGGTTGCTTTATCGTCATTTGATTTTAAAGAAATAATTTGGTTTATTATACCATTTTTTGCTCTTCATTTAATGCCAGTATGGATATGGTTAGGAAATGTGTTAACTGCTAATAAAAAATGGAAAAATACAGAATATGCTGTGACAAATAAAAGAATAATTATAATGTCTGGATTTATAGGCATGGATTATCAAAGTATATATTATAAAGATATTAAAAATGTAGATTTAAAAATAAATGTAATTGATAAAGTATTAAAAGTAGGGGATATATATTTTGATACTAATCAGAAGGTATCACCTGGTTTCTTAGATATTGAAAATGTATATGAAATATATCCAAAAATACAAAAAGTTGTTTTAGATATTCAAACAGATATTGAATATCCTAATAATCTTAGACCTAAAGAAAATGATGGTTATAATACTAAATATAATGTAAAAATATAAAAAATTAACATTTAATATTGAAATGAATTTTTATTTATGCTATAATCTATATATGGCGATGGAGTAGTACTCAAGAGGCTGAAGAGGCGCCCCTGCTAAGGGAGTCCAAATCGCTAAATGAGTTTAAACGGAGTGATACTCAAGAGGCCGAAGAGGTGCCCCTGCTAAGGGCATAGGACGGGTAACTGTCGCGAGGGTTCAAATCCCTCTCACTCCGCCAGATGGATTTTAAACCCTTTATGGGTTTTTTCTTTTGCCTTTACACTCTTAAATATTCTTATAATATAATTAATTTACATATTATTATATAAATGTTATAATTATACTAGGTGATAAAGTGAAAACTAAAATATATAAAATTATATCAATTGTTTTATATGTAGTATCATTTTTAATTTTACTTTTTTGTATAAAAACTAGATTAAATTCTAATATCTATTTAAATACTAATACAAGATTATTGTTATTATTAGTGGTATGTATATTTATTTATATTAATGGATTTATACTTGTAAAGAAATTAAAATTTAGTGATAAAATATTAAAGGTGAACTTAGTAATATACACTTTAATATATATATTTACAATTTGTACTTTAACTTTATTTGATGAACTATATGGTAGAAATGGTTTAATATTAATAGATTGGGATAAAGAATTATTAGATTATTATATGAGTACATCTTTTAATCTAATACCTTTTAAAACAATTAAATTATTTATTAATGGCTATATAAATGGTGTAGTAATACGCCAAGATTTTATTACTAATATATTTGGAAATATATGTGCGTTTATGCCATTTGCTATATTTTTACCCCTTTTATTTAAAAAGATGAATAAATACTTAAAATTTTTAATAACTATGATAGTAATAGTAGTTGTTATAGAAGTATTACAGTTTGTAACTTTATCTGGTGCTTGTGATATAGATGATTTAATATTAAATGTGTTAGGTGCTAGTGTTATATATTTTATAACTAAAATAAAATTTATAAATAGATTGATTAGAAAGTTTTTCTTTCTAGAGTAGGTGTTTATGAAAAGATATTTAAAATGGATAATTTGTGGTATATCATTGATAATTTTTATAATATTATCAATTTTAGTGTTAACTAAAAAGGATATATATTTAGATTCTTTTATGTATGGTATAGTTTCTAAATATATAACAAACAATTTAACTTTAATAGTTAAAAATTTAACTCATTTAGGAAGTGCTATAGTAGTTATAGGTATTACTGTATTTACATTACTTTATTTTAAAAATAAGAAATATGCTTTATACATGACTATAAATTTGGTATGTATAACTATATTACAAATATTATTAAAAAATATATTTGTAAGAGAACGACCTATAGATATAAATTTAATAGAAGAAACTGGATATAGTTTTCCATCAGGTCATTCATTAACTGCTTTTGCATTTTATGGATTTATAATTTATTTAATATATAAATCTAATTTAACTAAAAGAAGAAAGAATATCTTTATAACTATGTTCTCATTATTCATATTTATAGTTGGACTTAGTAGAGTATATTTAGGAGTACATTTCTTTACTGATGTAGTAGGTGCATTTTCGTTTTCACTTGCTTACTTAATAATTTATGTACATATTATAGATAAAAGATTAAAAGATTAAAAAATCTTTTTTTTACTATTTTTTTTAAATTGTAAAGTATAAAATGCAAAAATCAAAAATTTAGTTGTAGAATTTAAAATATTGTGAAAATGCATCAACATTTTCACAAAAACGTTCATTTGATTAATATTTTTAGGTGTGCTATAACGTTATTGGTGATGGCATGGATTATTTAGATAACATTAAAAGTTTAATTGAAAAAGATATAATTTTAAAAAGAAAAAATAGAATATATGAAAATTATTCTACTTTAAGTACATACTTTGAAATTGGTAGATTAATAGTAGAAGCTCAAGGAGGGAAAGAAAGAGCAAAATATGGTAATGGTTTAATTAATGAGTGGAGTAAAATCTTGACAGAAAAATATGGTAAAGGTTATAATACATCAAATTTAAAAAGAATGCGTCAATTTTATTTATTGTTTGAAAAAGGTGCGCCACTGGCACACCAATTGACTTGGACTAATCTTTCTATAATTCTTCCAATAAAAGAAGAGGCAAAAAGGAATTATTATATTAATCTATGTATTAAACAAAATTTATCAAAAAGACAATTATTAGGTAAAATAAAAAATAAAGAATATGAACGATTGGAATATAAAGAAAATATTGAAATAATAGATGAAAAACATGAGTTAACAATAAAAGATATGATTAAAGACCCCATAATAATAAATATTGATAAAGATATAGATGAATTAAGTGAAAAAGCCTTAAAACATTTTATATTAGAAAAGATAGAAGATTTTTTATTAGAATTAGGAGTAGGATTTAATTTTACAGGAAGTGAATATAAACTAGGAGAACATAGATGTGATTTATTATTTTTTAATACTGAATTAAATTCATATATTGTAATAGAGCTTAAAATAAGAAAGTTAAAACCAATTGATGTTGGACAAATTAAATATTACATGAACTATATAGATAAATATATAAAAAAAGATTATATGAATGAATCTATTGGTATAATACTTTGTAAAGAAGGTAATGATATAGTAGTTAAATTTATAACTGATGAAAGATTATTAGTAAGCACCTATTTAACAAATAAAATAGAAACTTAATAAATCTTTTTTTGTAGTTTTAAAACAAAAAGCATATATATTAATTAGGAGGCTTTATGAATAATAATGAATATATAAGATTATCTTTAGAACTACATTTATTCTTTGATCGTATTATGAAAGAACATAGTTTATTTATAGAAGCAGCTTTTATGGAAAAAGACAAGGAATTAAAACCAATAGCTAGAGATTTTCAAGAAACATTTTCTAATTTTTTAGGAGAATCTATTAGATTAGCTAATGGTAATATAAGCAACGATTTCTTGATGTCTGAAGAAATTGTTACTAAAAATACATTAGAAGCAGAAAATAAAACTAGTATGTTATCCGGTGCACCCATAAATACCAACTTAACACTCAATGAATTAAATTTAAGAAGTGGTAATGTAAGTGCTACAGAGAATTTGTTAAATAGTATTTCTAATTTAAATAAAGAGACTTTACCTGTTATAGAAAATTTAATTTACTTTAAAAATGATATATTAGATAGTGTATTATCATGTCAAATGTATACAACGAATTATCCTTTACTTATACAGCACATCCAAAATGAAGCTAAAATGTATTATAATCTACTTGCTAGAGTAGAACAAAGGATGGCCTTTACTCAAAACTATATATATGAACAAGAACTGTTTTGGAATGAAATAATGAAAGAGCATGCTGAGTTTATTAGAGGATTACTTGATCCAACAGAAGAGGAATTAATTATGACTGCTGATAAATACGCTAATGAATATAAAATGATACTCCAAAATTATGGTAACAATCCATCATATTTAGCTAGTACCAGTTTAACAGAAACTATAAATTTTAGAGATTTTAAAATAGCTGGAGAAGAAGGTATATTAAATTGTAAAATAAGAAGTATAATAATACCGTTACTTGCTGATCACGTGGTAAGAGAGGCTAATCATTTTATCAGAATATTAAAGAGTGCTAATAAATATTAGAAAAGTAGATTTCTACTTTTTTTATTTAAAAATAATTTTATTTATAGTATAATAAATTTATTAGGTGATAAAATGAGACTAGAAGATTTAAATAAGAAATATGATAAATTACAAATAAAATATGGTGCTAAAGAATTAGATTCAATATATAATGGAGGATGTAGTGATAATCCTGATATATGCTTTGTTTTTATGAATCCTACAGGTAGAAATATTGCATCTTCTAAAAATTGGAAAGGTTTAAAATCTCCTTGGATTGGTACTAAAAATATATGGAATTTATTTTATAAATTAGATTTATTAGATGAAGATATTTATAAAAAAATAAAAAACATTAAAGGTTCTGAGTGGACTGCAGAGTTTGCTAACGAAGTTTATGATGATGTTAAAAAACATAAATATTTTATTACTAATTTAGGTAAATGTACACAAGTAGATGCAAGAGAATTACCAGATAGTGTATATTTAGAATATTTAAATCTTTTAGAAAAAGAAATTAGTATTATAAATCCTAAAGTAGTTATCTTATTTGGTAATCAAGTTAGTTCTATTGTTTTAAACGATAAAATATCAGTATCAAAAGTTAGAAAACGACAATTTATAAAAACTATAAATAGAAAAAAATATAAATGTTATTCAGTTTATTATCCAGTAGGTAATGGTATATTTAATATTGATAAATCTATTGAAGATATAAAATGGATTATGGATATTGAATTATCTAGTAAAAGTAAAATTTTAATTAAGTAGTAAGTTATTTTATTTTGAATAACTTTTTTTACACATAATTTTCAAAAAACTTTCAGAAAAACTTCATAAAAATATAGTATACATATTATGAGAGGAGAAAAAATGTACGAAAATGTATTTAAAAGAGTAGAAAAAAAATATTTACTTTCAGAAGAACAACGAAAATTACTTTTTGAAAAAATAAATCAAAATTTAGTAAAAGATAAATATTATAAAAGTACAATTTGTAATATTTATTTTGATACTATAAATGATGATTTAATTATTAATTCTTTAGAAAAACCTAAGTTTAAGGAAAAGGTGAGACTTAGAAGTTATAAAGTTCCTACATTAGAAGATGAAGTTTTTTTAGAAATAAAAGCAAAATTTAAAGGTGTTGTTGGAAAAAGAAGATTAAAAATGTCATTAGAAAGTTTCTATGATTATTTAGAAAAAAATGAATATGATAAAAATTTACAGATTATGAAAGAGATAAATTATTACTTTGAATATTATTCTTTAAAACCTGCAATATTTATAGCTTATGATAGAATTAGTTATAGAGGTTGTGATGATGATAATTTAAGAATTACTCTTGATAGTAATTTAAGAAGTAGATATGATAATTTAAGATTAGAAGATGGAGATATGGGAGAAAAATATTTTGATAAAAAGACTTATATTATGGAAATAAAAACTTTAGGTGCTATGCCACTTTGGTTAGTAAGAAGTTTATCAGAATTAAAAATATATCCAACATCATTTTCTAAATATGGAAGAATTCATGAAAAAAAGATAGAGAAGGAGAGATTAGAATATGCTAAATAGTATTTTTTCAGATGCTACATCTTCAGTAGATTTAGTATCTATATTACTTTGTTCACTATGTTCAATTATACTTGGAATAGTAATCGCTTTAACACATAAAGCAACATCAAAATATAATAAACATTTTTTAACCACACTTGCAGTTTTACCACTCTTAGTACAAGTGGTAATAATAATGGTAAATGGTAACTTAGGTACTTCTGTTGCTATAGTAGGTGCTTTTAGTTTAGTAAGATTTAGAAGTTTACCTGGTAATAGTAAAGAAATATTAAGTGTATTTTTTGCTATGAGTATTGGTTTAATAACAGGTATGGGACATATAGTGTTTGCTATAATAACTACTGTTTTAGGTTGTATTATGTTATTACTATTTCATAAGATTCCAATTTTTGAAATAAAAA
This sequence comes from Bacilli bacterium, assembly GCA_017462455.1. GTDB lineage: Bacteria > Bacillota_I > Bacilli_A > RF39 > UBA660 > UMGS1613. The sequence continues at coordinate 9,200 of JAFTRC010000035.1, forward strand.
AACAAGAAAGAATTCTTAGGATTTTAGTACCAGAAAATTTGGATTATACAAGTATGTTTGATGATATATTTGAAACATATACTAAAAAGGTAGATTTAGAAAAAGTAAAAACAGTAAATATGGGAAGCCTATTTGATTTAACGTATAGAATAACTCTTAATAAGGATATAAATGAAAAAGAATTTATTGATGAACTTAGAGTAAAAAATGGCAACTTAAAAATTATACTTAGTCATCCATTAGAAGAAAGTGAATTATAATTATGAAAAAAGATAATAGAAAAATATTAATTTTTATAGTTGTAATAGTTATTATATTAATAATAGGTGGATATTTTATAATAAAAAACATAAATAAAAATAATGAAGTAGAAATTAGTAAAACTACTAATGATATTGATACTGATATAAATACAGATGATGGTGATGAAGATATTGATTGGAGTATTTATACTGAAAATAATATAACACTAACAGAAAGTTTAACTATTGATAAAGAGGGTATATATAATTTAACTGGCAAAATAGAAGGTAATATTACCATAAATACACCTGGCAATGTAAAATTAGTTTTAAATAATGTAGATATAAAAAGTGATAATGGACCTGCAATTAAAGTTGAAGAAGCTGATAATACTTTAATATATTTAACAGAAGGAACAACGAATACTTTAGAAGATAGTGAAGATTATTCCTTTGATGATGAAGATATAAATGGAGTTATTTATAGTAAAGATGATTTAATATTTGATGGCAGTGGTACTTTAATTATAAAAAGTAATTATGAAGATGGTATTGTTAGTAAAGATGATCTAAAAATAATAAATGGAACTTATGAAATAGAATCAATAGATGATGGTATTAGAGGTAAAGATTCTGTTTATATTTTAAATGGTACTTATAATATTAATAGTGGTGGAGATGGCATTAAATCTACTAATGATACCGATACAGAAAAAGGATATATATTAATTGAAAATGGAACATTTAATATAGAATCCGAATTAGATGGATTTCAAGCAGAAACTAAAATATTAATAGAAGATGGTACGTTTGATATAACTACAGGTGGAGGCAGTAGTAATAGTAGTACTTCAGATAATTGGGGACAATGGGGAAGATATCAAACTACAACAAATACTGATAGCGCTAAAGGAATAAAATGTATTGATAATTTAGTAATAAACAATGGTACATTTAATTTTAATACATCTGATGATGCAATTCATTCAAATAATTATGTTGGAATTAGTAATGGTGATATAACTATATCATCAGGAGATGATGGAATACATAGTGATACAGAGTTAATTATAGATAGTGGAAATATTGGTATTACTAAAAGTTATGAAGGAATAGAATCAGCTAAAATAACAATAAATGGCGGTAATATTAATATTGTTGCTAGTGATGATGGAATAAATGTAGCAGGTGGAAATGATTCATCAGGTATGGATAGACCTGGAATGAATAACTTTAATTCAAATACAAATAATACATTAACAATAAATAATGGAACAATTTATGTAAATGCAACAGGAGATGGAATAGATGTTAATGGAATTGCTTATATGTATAATGGATATGTGACAGTTGACGGGCCAACTGATAGTGGTAACGGAACCCTTGATTACGATAGAGAATTTGTAGTAGATGGAGGAACTTTAATAGCTGCAGGATCTAGTGGGATGCTTCAAAGTATAACTTCAAATAATCAATATAATATAACAGTTACATTTAATTCAAACTATCAAGGTGATTCAAAAGTAAGATTATTAGATTCAAATAATAGTGAAATAATTTCTTATACACCAAGTAAAAATTTCTCATCAATAATTATTTCTAGTCCACTTTTAGAAAAAGGTAAAACTTATATTATAGAAGTAGATGGAGAAGAGTATGATACATTTGAAGTAAATTCTATTTCAACAATTATTGGAAATAGTGGAGGAAGTAATCCAATGAATGGTGGAATGGGAAAACCTGGAATGAGAAGATAAATTACTTAAAACAAGATATAAAAAAATATGTCTTGTTTTTTAAAAGCCCAGAGCGATAAACCCGAGGGTTTGGTGCAAAGCCCCACTATTAATGTTTAAACATTATATTTTTTATCCATGGATGGTTAATTGTATGGAATATATTTATGATGTTATTTTTTTTAAAATATGCTATAATAAATGAACAGGAGGTTTTATTATGATTAAATATCAAGACGTTAAACAGGTAATTATGTCAGATGATTTTGTTAGAGAACCAGTTGATAGTATTTGTAAAAATATAAATAATACTTCATCAAAAAAGATAATACTTAGTGGTGAAAGAGGTTCTGGAAAAAGTATGGTACTTTGTAATAATGAGATTTTAGGATTAGGAACAAATAATCAATGTATATCTATTTCATTTGATGCAGTAGGGATGAATGTTTTAACACCCAATAAATATTTTAATGAAAAATTTATGATTCATTATTATGAAGTAATAATGTGTTATAAAATTTTAGATTATATAAAAAAATATTATGGTCTTACATATGAAAGATATTTTAAAGATTATGAAATATTATTAAATAAATATTTAACTAGTATAGATAATTATATAGAAAAATCAGTATATGAAAAAATATTTTTAAGAAAATATTTAACTACAGGAGAATTATCAGCTGAAATAATGGGAAAATTTAAAAGTTGTTTAGGTTTAAATACTGTAACTCTTGCTATAGATAGATTTGATTGGACGAATTCTAAAATTAGCAAGTCACAAGAAACATTAAGTAAATATTTTAATATATTTGATAAAGTAGTTATTACTACAGATGATGAAAGAATGTTAGATGAAAGTAATAGAACTCTGTTAAAAGAAAAAGGATACTCATTTATAGATGTTAATTATGGTAAAGATTTAGAAGTAGTAAAAGAAATAATAAAAAGAAGAATAGAAAAGCATAATAATAATTCTCATATAGCTTTTCCAATTGAAAATATGACTAATCAAATATATCAAAGTCTAATTGATAAAACAACTGGTAATATTACTCTGATGTTTAGAATTTTAGATGAAACAAATTCTCTTTTACGCTGGAACAAATATGATTTTGATATATCAAGAGATATTAATATGGCTTGTGATGAAAAAGTAAAAAAAGAAAAAGAATTTAAAAAGATAGGAAAACCATCTAGATTATATTTATAGATAGTAGAATGAAATGCCCCTTTTAGAGTAGATGTTAAATAAAAAAGAATATTTTATAAATTTATTGTAGAATACATTTTCAAATGAAGTTTTATTTGTTTTTAATTTAGACAGTTCTATATCTTCAATAAATACAGTTAATAGATATTTATCTGAAGAACTATATATTTTTATTTATTCAAGTACTTTAGTAATTTCATTAGAAAAATAACTTTATTTTCAACAATTTGTATAAAAATATTGGTAACATAATTTTTTTGTAGCATATAATATATTAAGTATCATTAGTACTAAGAAAGGCTGGAGTTAACATTTTTTGATTTTTTAAAAAAAAATGTTGACAATACCTTTTTTTAATAGTATAATGATAAATGTCAACGAGAAAAGTTGAAATATTGAAATGCGGGTGTAGTTCAATGGTAGAACTCCAGCCTTCCAAGCTGATAACGTGGGTCCGATTCCCATCACCCGCTCCATTTTTTGATTATAACATTATAAAAATGTTGTAATATATTTAATTTAAATTAAGGTAAGATATTTAAATTAAAATTTTTAGTAATAGTGTAGGAAAGAGTATTTATACCAATAATACTCTTTTCTAATGCAAATAAACATCAACAGTCATAGAAATAGTACTGTGTCCCATAGATTTAGAAACAACATCTATGGGTATTTTTTTATGTATCATTCTTGTTGCATAACTATGTCTAAATTCATGTTGTGTTATTGGCTTTAGATTTGCTTTAATACAAGCATTTTTTTTATATCTATCAATAGTGGTAGGAGCTAAAGGTTTAGTACCTCCAAAGATGAAATAGTCATTACTAAAATTACCATACTTTTTTAAATAATATCTTTTTAATAACCATATTCTGATTCTCATTAATAAACTAATTTTAATTATGCGTACACTAGATTGATTTTTAGGAGTATCTAACTCACGTTTACCTTTTCGTTGTAAACTATGTCTAATATGGATTTTAAAACCATCTAATTCAGTAAATTTTAAAGCCATAGCTTCACTTGGTCTTGGACCATTAAAAAACATAAAATTAAAATATTGTTTTATGACAAAATTTTTCAAATGAAATCTAAACCAACGAAATTGCCAAATATTATATACTTGATGTTCTTTAATTTCTATTTTTTTTTTAAATTTAGGAACTTGTAAAATAATATTTTCTGATAAATAATCACAATTAATACAATATCTAAAAAAAGCACTAAATTCATAATATAAATTTCTATTAAAATTATTACTGAAATTTAATTCTAAGATTTCGTTCTGCCATTTAATAATATCTAACTTAGATAATTTAGTAATATCTTTGTTATTAAAATAAGGTAAGATATGTAATTTAAAATTTTTAGTAATAGTGTCAAATCCTTGTTTTTTATGCTGATTTGAAGCATATTTTAAATATTCCTCATAAGCTTTCTCAAAGCTCATTTTCATCACCTCACGAGTGATTATTATATATTTTTTTTATCATTTGTCAAATCATAGTATACCTCCTTTAATTTGATTATAACACAAATATTCAATTTTTTTTATTAAAATGTCCATAGTAAATTTTTTCGATGTTATTATTTATTTAAGAAATGTAGAAAAGATATGTTTCTTATTGAAAGGAGTTAAAAAATGAATAATTCAAAAGTAATGTTATTAAATCTTGAGAAAGTTAATTTTAAAAATGATAAAACTGGAGAAGTTACAACTATGTGTAAGATAACATATGGAATGGACATAGCAAAAACTGATAGTTTTTCAGGATTATCTATATTAACTAGTTATGCTAAAGAAAGTGCTTTTTTAGGGTTGGAAAAAGTATTAAGAAAAGAATGTGTAGCTACTATTGAAAATAGACCTACACAAAATGGTGTTAAATACGTAATTACAAAAATTAATGATACACCGGTTAAATAATGGTAAAAACAGTGTTTTAAAAACTCCTTACTTCCTTAATAAAAAAATAAGTTGTTAGTCCCCCTGGTCTTAAATTTATTTGTTAGGTAGTTTAATTCACTGTTTTTATATAAAGAATGAAAGGGGTTTTGGTTAATGGAAGGTACTGTAACAATATCTTCAATAACTGAAATGGCAACAAGTGTATTAACTTGGTTACTATCTTGTGCAACTTCAATTTTCGAATTTATGGTTGCTAATCCATTAGTAATGGTATTTGTAGGAATCAGTTTAGCATTTGTAGGCTTTAAAGTTGTTGGTAGAGTTATTCATAGATAGAAATAACTCTCAAAAAGAGGTAAACTTTTTGGAGTTTATCTCTTTTAATTTTTTTAGGAGTGATAAATAATGTTTGAGGTTAATGTTTTTAATAGAACAAATAAAAAAACGTTTGTTAAAAAATTTAATACTAGAATAGAAATGATTAGGTATGTTACGAAAGTAAAGTATAGTAAAGTTCTTACTTTACTATCTATCACGGATAACAGTTATTTGTATGATTAATTGTCAATGGAATAACGGAATAAAAGCGTAGCGATTATGCCGGCTATGTAATTGACAATATTAATTAATTATAATGGTTTATACAAATGAAATTTATAGAATTTCATTTTGTTACTAACTATAAAAATTTAGGAGGAAAGAATTATGGTTTATTTAATTTTAATTATATCTTCAATTTTAAATATTTATTTTGTATTTAAAGTTAAGAAACTTAAAAAAAATATGAATGAATTTTATTGTACTGATGAAGAATTAGATGAAGCTTTGGATAGGTTGTGATAATATGAAGTTTTTAAAGAAAACAATTTTATTATTTACTTTAGTTATTTCTTTTGTTTTA
>JAFTRC010000036.1 GCA_017462455.1 Bacilli bacterium
GTTGTTTATTAAAGCTGTTCCTAGGAGCGCAAAAGTATATTGCATAGTTTCTATAGTAGTATTTGTGCTTAATGTTCTATGTAACCTAATTTCAATTAAAGTATTAAATGATAAATTGAATAAAGTAAAAAGAGAGGGTGAGAAATATGAAAAATAAAAAAGTTGTAATAATCATTTCAATAATTCTCATAATTGGTGTAGCGATAGCTTTTGGCATATATAACTTCTATAGTTCATATATGTTCAACGAAGATGGAACAATCGCAGGTGGTTCAAAAGAAAGTTTTATAGAGAATGTACAAAAATTAGAAGATGAAGAGGATAAGATAACATTAATTAATTTTGCTGTTGAGCACGGTATAATAACAGAAAAAGAAGCTAAAGAATTATTGGAAAGTAATTAGCATTTTAATAAAGATTGATTAAAAAGTCAATCTTTATTTTTTTACTTCACTTTATACGTTGGCAAAAAGATTAAAAATAGTATTCATAAAAATTGTTATATGGTATAATGAATTATGTTCTTCGTAGTATACATTAAATTTTGTAAAAATATATAACATAAGGAGTGTGTTGAATGAAAAAAGGTTTTATAATAGGCTTAGTGGTTGGCTTAACAATTGCAGGTGTTTTACTTGTATTAGTAAATTCTCAAATACAAGCAATACTAAATGATAATACTAAGGTAATAGTAAAAGAACAAGTTCAAGAATCTAAAGATGAAACCTCAGGAGAAACAGTAAACCAACAAGTTCAAGAGGATGAAGATGAAACTACAGGAGAAACACTAGATGATTCTGCAAATATGGATTGGGAGTCGGCTTATTTCGACATTATTAGAAGTACGTCTGATACATGGGATTATGATGCACAAACTAAATTTGGTTTTATATATTTAAATGCAGATGATGTGCCAGAACTAGTTTTAGGTTCAAGTTCTACATCAATATTAATATATTCTTATGATATGGAAAAGAAATGTGTATATTTATTAACAACTTGCCAGACTGGCGCTAGAGGTGCTACAGCTATAACATATGTTGAAAAAGAAAATATAATAATTAATCAATCTGGTGGAATGCTATTTGAATCAGAATATCAGGAAAAAGAAGGATGTATAGGTGCTTTTGGTTCATGGGGAACTGTAATTAAATTAAATGATGGATTGGAAGAGAGTTGGAGTAGACTTGTTTATGTCTTTGATGAAAATGATGACAGCAAAGATATAGTTGAAACAGATATGAGTAAAGAAATAGAAGAATATTTAGAAAAAGAAAAGGACTTTGATTTGATATATAACAAAGAAGAAGCTCAAAAAGAGGTGTTTAATTTATAGTTTTAATAATGCAATGAAAATGTGTCAATTGAACATACTCTTGATTCTTCGCAGACGAACGTTGAAAGTATTCGAACTCCAGTAAAAAACTGGAGTTCTTTTTTTATTGTGCTTAGATTTCTAAAAAATCTTTTACTATTTGATTAATATTATACTTTACTAAATAAAGTTTTAAAATTTTTACACGAACACATGTTTACAAATTAAAAACTGCGTGCTATAATCAGACTCGGATGAGAGGTGAAGATTTTATGCAAGATAATAGACAGAAGATTTATGTAACAATAGATTTAAAAAGTTTTTATGCTTCTGTAGAATGTAAAGAAAGAGGACTCGATCCTAATACAACAAA
>JAFTRC010000037.1 GCA_017462455.1 Bacilli bacterium
TATGAATTATTTTGAGGGATTAGCAATGTTTGAAACAATGGAATATAAAGGATATATCATTGAGGCTGATGATGTTAATTTTGATAATGATAAAGAAAATCTAGTTAATATATATGAATCTAAAAGAGATTATGAAAATAAGGAGAGTATTGAAGTAGTATCTTTAAATACAATAGGACTAAAACAAAATATAAAAGATTATATTGATGAAACTTATATGATGAAAGATATAGATGTGCCAAGTGAAAGAGCATATCTTAATTTTGTTTTAGGATATGATTTGCTTCAAGATATGTTGAAAAAATCTGATAAACCAGAATGTGATATAAGTTATGATTTTTGTGACTATGTATCTTGTAAGTTTATGAAAAGTGAAGAATACAGAAATACAAGATATTCAACTTATGAAATGTTAGAACAATGGATTAGAGATAATAAAAATCTTATTCAATATGAGTATAACGATTTTATAGGAAAAGAATATGAAAGTTATAATGATATGACCGTATTATTAACAGGCGATAGACACGGACAACCTATTGTGCTAGTTGAAAGAGTTGTAGATGAAAAGCCAGAATATATAATAGGAATTAACTATGAAATTAAAGATAATAATTTAAGTTGGGGTTATGGCTATTATTATTCTGATGATATTAAAAAAGCACTTAATGATTATCAAAAAGTAATTGAGGGTGGAAATCTAGCAGATACCTTTATTAAAAAAGAAGAATTAAAAGTAAAGTTTGTAGGTATTGATAGTTGGGACAGACCTGTTTATAAAGATAAAGAGGGTAATATTTATAAAGATGTTAATTTAGGCAGAGGTGAAATAGATTTGCATACTGCTGTAAATAATGATTTTTATGGTGAGCCAGATACACCTATAAGTGATGATATTAAAGTAAGTGTTATAAAAAGTTTTAATAAAAATAAAGATAGAGAAAGGTAGGGTTATATGGAAGTTAAAATAAATAGAGAAATACGAAACTATACTGAAAGTATATTCTTTGGACTGTCACTACGACAGTTCATTTTTTCTATATTGGCTTGTGGAGTAGCAGTGCTACTCTATTTTTTATTAAAAGGTAAGTTTGGAATAGAAACATTATCTTGGGTATGTATTTTAGGTGCTGCACCTTTCGCTGCACTTGGCTTTATAACATACAACGGAATGACTGCTGAAAAGTTTATATATGCTTGGATTAAGTCAGAGTTTCTAATTCCTAAACGATTAACTTTCAAGCCAACAAATTATTATTATGAATTATTAAAAGACAAAATTGAAAAGGAGGATTTAAAGAATGAAAACATTGAAAATGTTATTCAAGCAGGATAAAGAAGTTTTTGTAGTACCGAAATGTGTTCAAGATATAATTCCTGTTAATAAAATATGGCAAGATGGAGTATTTCAAGTAGGCAAAAATAAGTTTTCTAAATGTTATAGATTTACAGATATAAATTATGCAGTAGCAAGTAGAGCAGATAAAGAGGCTATGTTTTTAGAATATAGTGAATTATTAAATTCATTTGATACAGGTGCTACTACAAAAATTACTATACTGAATAGAAGATTAAATAAGGTTGATTTTGAGAAAAACATACTTTTGCCACTTGCAGAAGATAACTTAGACGAATATAGAAAAGAATATAATAAAATGCTATTAGATAAAGGAACGGGTGCAAATGGAATTACACAAGAAAAGTTTTTAACAATTTCTGTTAATAAAAAAAGTGTTGAAGAAGCAAGAAATTATTTTGGAAGAATTGGTGCAGATTTATCTGCACATTTTTCACAATTAGGCTCAAAATGTATAGAACTAGACGCAGTTGATAGACTTCGTATGTTTCACGATTTTTATAGAGCAGGTGAAGAAAATTCTTTCACTTTTGACTTTATACAAAATATGAGAAAAGGACACAGTTTTAAAGATTTTATTTGTCCAGATACTATGGAGTTTGAAAGTGATTATTTCAAAATGGGAAATAAATATGGTAGAGTTATTTTCTTAAAAGAATATGCTAGTTATATTAAAGATAATATGGTAGCAGAATTAACTGACTTAAATAGAAATATGATGA
>JAFTRC010000038.1 GCA_017462455.1 Bacilli bacterium
GTATGAGTCATTTAATCAGATCCTTTCAATGTTTTTTGTCCAATCACATTGTATCATAAAGTTTCTGAAATGACTCATTTTTTATAAAATTAAAAATAGTGTCAATTTTATTCACCAACACTATTTATTATAGAACCGAAAAAATAGTCAAATGACTATTTTTTTCTATGTGCCGTGGATGGCATATATCTAGTTGATGAAAGTCCAATACACGCGTAGGTATCAACGAAGTGTTAGGGAAGCACAAAGCATTAACAGTGATGTTAGGGCCAAAGGAAGTGTGAAACAAAATCGAGGGCTAACGAACAGAAACTTATTATAAGGCTGCATAAACGGATAAGGTTGCAAAACAAACTAAAGTCCAAAAGATACTCGTAACTTTATGTAGTAAAGTAAGTAGCTAATCGAGGAAAGATATATGTCTTACCGCGGGAGGTCTTGCAAACGAATAATCACAAGCGATTTAATACATCAATTGTTAAGGTCGGTCAAAAAGGTTTATTGCAAGAAGTCAACAGAGGCCGTAGTACTAGAAAACTAGGAAGGACTGAATAATTTGAAGTTTCGGCTACTGAAATTGAAATAGACTATAATCAGAATAAATACATAGGTAAGAAGTTAACGTACTTAATGAATAAATCCTATAAAAGATGATTAGTCTATGTGCGAAATTAGAAAGGTAGAAACAATATAGAACTTTTAGAAAAAGTACTTTCCAAAGAAACTTAAATAAGGCTTATAAGCAAGTTTATAAGAACAAAGGGGTAAGTGGAATTGATGGTGTGACTATAGAAGAATTATTTGCTTATATTAGAGAACATCAACAAGAGATACTTTGGCAAATAAGAAATATGAAATATAAACCACAACCAGTAAGAAGAGTGTTAATACGAAAAGAAAATGGGAAAATGAGAAAATTAGGAATACCTAGCGTAATAAATAGAGTTATACAACAAGCAATTGTATAAGTATTAACTCCTATTTATGAAGAACAATTTTCTAACAATTCTTATGGCTTTAGACCTAACCGTTCTTGTGAAATGGCAGTTATTAGAGTTATGGAAAGTATAACTACGTTTATAACAAAGAAATTAGGACTTATAGTAAATGTAGAAAAGAGTAAAGTAGCAAGACCTAGTCAAATTAAATATTTAAGTTTTGGATTTTTCAAAAAGATTAATCAAAATAAATGGAGACCTAAACCATATATTAAATCAGTAGAAAAGTTTAAGACTAAGCTACGCGATATACTAATAAGAAGTAGAAGTATTAGTTTAGATGAGAGACTTCTTAAACTTAAACAAGTAATATATGGGTGGGTAAATTACTTTAGGATTGCAGATATAAAAGGGCTACTTATGAAAGAAATAGACCCAAATATTCGCAGAAAACTGCGAGTAATAATTTAGAAATAATGAAAAAAGATAAGGAAAAGATATACTTGTCTTAGAAACCTTGGAATATCGCATAGGGATGCATATGTAACAGCAAATTCTAGAAGAGGATACTACCATATAGCACACACTTGGGTACTAGAACAAGCAATATCTAAAGAGAGATTAAATAAAAGAGGGCTAGTAAATTCACTAGACCATTACCTAAAAGTACATAAGATTACAAACTAAATCGCCGTATATTGAACGGTACGTACGGTGGTGTGAAAGGAAAAAATATTCAAGACTATTGAAAAATTTTCTCTATTCGATTAAAAAAACGTCAAAATATGTTGACTACAAATGAATTTTTCTTTATAATTAAATTATAGAATAATAGGGGATTGAACTATGTTCTTTACATATAAGGGATGTGGAAATATGGCTTTAACAAAATCACAAATAAAGGCAAAAATAGATGAGAAAGAAAGATTAAAAAAACAATATCAAGAAGAAAGAGATAACTATGCAGCTTCTATTGATTATTCTGGTAAAATTATTAGGAACTTAAAATCATGTGTAAATAGTTATTTAAGTCCTGCGAATGATTCATTAGAAAAATATTTTACAATAGATGGGAAATCTGCAGATAATGGTCAAATACCAGCAACAATAAAGGAAATTAATAGTATAGCTAATCATATGAATAATAATGTTGTATCTGATTTAGTTTATTATAAAAATTATTTAGATAATGAAATAAGCAATTTAAAAACTCAAATTGATAAATTATGGGTTGAATATAATAATGCTGAATCATAGTAAAAGGAGTTGTTAGTGTGGCTACAAATTTAAATTCATACCAGGTTCAAAATTTAGTATTCCCTGAATTAACAAAAGCGAGTGAATGGATACAAGGCGCATACAATTTAAGTTTAAATTTAAAATCAGTATTACCATCTTCAACTATGTATAAAAGTTACGTTAATGAATTACCAACAAAAATATATAATATAAAAAGCAAAATAAATTCTGTTAATTCAGAATTACAAACTAAATTATCAAATGCAACAAAAATAGAAAGTTCTTTAAATTCTAAAATGGATGGTTTATTAGCTACTCTCATTCAAATGAATTCAAATATTGAAGGGTCAGCTGTATTAAATTATGAAAATAGTGAAGTTGTAAATTCTGCTTTTGAACAGTCTTTACAAGTAAATGAAAAATCATATGAAACAGTAGCTAGAAGATATGATGCTCAAATAAATCAATTAAAAGCTGAAATGGAAAATAATACTGATATACAAAATTTAGAAAAACAAATAGAAAATATTGATTTACAATTACGATATGCTAGTCGCATTAATATGACAAAAGAAACAGAGGAAGAATTAAGAAAAAAATTAGAAGAATTATCAAATGAAAAAGCAAGATTAATTAGAGCATACACCAAACCTATAGAAGAATTAGAAAAACAAAAGCAAATAACAGTAAATTATGTTCAAAGTATGTATTATTCTAATTTAACTAATAATTTAGATTTTAGTTTAGAGACTACGGTTAAAGATTTATCAGAAGAAGAAAAAAACGAAATGGCTAAGTTATATGAAGCGTTAGCTGCGCAATCATATACAGAAGATATTTATGATTTTAATAAAATAAAAAGTAGTGAAATAGGAAGATTAAATCTTGATTGGAAACTGATAAAAGGGGTATATGATAAAGGTTTCACTATATTTGATTTAATATTAGCTAATCCTGAAATATTAGGATCAGATATAACTTTGAACGATATTGCTAAAGCTGATTCTAAAGGTGAATATACAGTTGGTGATTATGCTCATATGTTATACTTTTTAAATGAAGAAGAAAGAAATATAGCTATGTATTTATATAATACAGAAGGAATGGAATCAGCAAAGGAATATTTTAATTTTAAAATAAAAGAAATAAATAATAGAGAAGGTACATATGAAGCATTACAATTTTTAAATGAATTAGACCCATATGACCCATTTGGAAATATAGAAGAATTAATAAAAGAAGGATTAGTTGATGGTACTGGAAATTTTATAGAAGGCCTAGATAATGCAATGGGAGGCGTTGACGGAATTGCATCAGCAGAACAATATAAAGCTATGTATATTGTTCAATGGTTAAGTTGTGAGGATATAGATAGTATAGATTATTTAAGTCAAGAGGCAAAAAATAAATTAAAACAAATACAAAGTACAATGCCCAAAGAATTACGCACAAGTGTATATGAAATCTCATCAAGCATAGGTAATATGCTTCCTCCAATAACGATAAGTGTAGGAGTATCATTTTTAACTCAAAATCCAGAAATAGGAAGTAAAGTGGGTGCTGTTTTAATGGGAGTATCTGCGGGTGGAAATGCAACTGAAACTATGGTACAACAAGGATATGATTTAAATCAAGCGATATTTTATGGTACGTTAAGTGGTTCGTCTGAAGCTTTACTTGGATATTATTTAGGTAAAATTCCTGGATTATCCAAAATAGATGATATTCCAGGTTTAAAAGGATATTTATCTAATATATTAAGTGAAGGTGGAGAAGAAGCACTCCAAGCTGTAATAGATCCTTATTTACAAAGCGTAGCCTTTGGAACTTCATATAGTGTAGATTGGAATGAAGTAAAAAAATCAGGAATATATGGAATGATAACTGCTGGAATTATGAATGGTGGGAAATTAATAATAGATGGAGTTAGTATTAATATTAATGATATTAGCACAAAAACGATTGAAACAATAGCAAAAGCAGAACAATATGGAATGTCAGTGGAGTATGATCAAATTTTAAATCAGGAATATCTTTATGTAATGGAAGAATTTACAGAAGAAATTGATGTTTTAATAGAATCAAATACTATTGAAGGTAATATATTAACAGTAATTGCTATTCACGATGCAAAATATGGTTCTGGTACTACACTTCAAAAATTAAATCAAATTATAGATCCTAATAGTAAAAATTATAAGAATTATAATATAATAACTAGGGAAAATGGAGCAAGAGGTATATTATCCAAATATACACCAGATCAAATTAAAGCAGCATTAAATAATTTAACTAATAATAAAGTAACAAGTGTTAATTCTAAAAATTTAAAAACAATTATAGTAGATAAGATTAACAAATTTTTTGATAAAGGTAAAACTTTTGTTAAAAATATGGAAGGAAAAAGGATTGAACTTGCTCCTTTGTCACAGTATAATTCTTCTAGAGATGCAAAGATTCAGCAAACAACAACTCTAATTTTCAAAACTTATGGTAAATATGTATCATCTAAAGAAATTGCAGATATAAAAAATCACATAATAATATATGAAACAGATCAGAAATTTGAAGATGCAGTTATATTAGCAGGAGGAAAAGACGATCCTAAAGGTATAGCAGGGTTCCATGATCCTAAAACAGGAACTATAAATTTAAGACCAAGCAATTCACTAAATGTTTATGTACATGAATCTCTACATCAGTTAGGTAGTTTAAAATCAACAGAGAATTTTAGAGCACTCAATGAAGCTGTTACAGATTATCTAACTTATAAGGCAACATTTGGAATTTCTGAGAGTAAATATTTAAAAGATACAATTGTGATAGAAAGTTTAGATAATATATTAAAACAAAAAGGTTATTCTGGATTAATTGAAGAATCATATTTCAATAAAAATCCTAATGGTTTAAGGAATGTTGTTAATAATTTGGCGGGAGATAATAATTTTTATAATAATTTAGCAGAACAATTTCAAAAATCCCAAAATGTAAATCTTTCAGAAAAAGAGCGAGATGCAGCTAATAAAGCAGCTCAGATAATGATAGCTAATTTAGGAATAAAAACAGGAGTATATGATAAAGTAGAGGTGAAAAAGTGAAACAACAATATGAAGAATTAATGAAAAATTTGATTAATGAATTTTCAAAATCTATTCCAGTAACAGAAGAAGAAAAAGATAAGTTAATTTGGGCTTTTTATGAACATTTAAAAAGTATAGTAACTTATATTTATGAAACTAATTCTGAACAAGATGATAATTATAATATGATGAAAAGATTATTAGAACAAAATGCTAGAAGATTAACGCTGTGTGATATAAATAGTAAGAAATCAATTTTGATAAAAGATGAAGCTTTTGAAAAGTTAGAGAAGTTATCTTTTCAATTATTTGAATACGCTAAAGAGAAAAAAAATAACACAAATTTAAGACTAACTAAAGATAGTTATAATGAGATATTAGAAGCTTTTGATAAATTATATGAATTAGTAAAACCATATAATAAAGAAGAAGCTGAAAATCTTAGATCTGAAGGTATATTAGATGCGGATTATTTATTTGAAGATGAATGTAATATTACTAGTCTTAGATTAGGGCAAACGTATAAATAAAAAATTATTAAATTTTAAAATATTTAAAATTTATAAATCTTACTAAACAGGAATTTTATTTGGAAATTATAATGTGAAACAATAGAATGATAAGTTGGTGATAATATGGCTACAAATTTAAATTCATATCAAGTTCAAAATTCGGTTTTACCCGAACTAATAAAAGCGAATGAATGGATACAAGGAGCAAACAATTTAAATTTAAAGTCTATATTACCAGATTTAACTATGTATAGGAGTTATATTAATGGTTTGCCAAATAATATGTATATGATAAAAACAAATAATTTATTTATAATTTAATTTTATTTGAGTATAATAATAGTGCAAAGTTAATTTGTAAGTTTTATGTCAACATATTGACTTTTGACATAAAATATAGTATATTATTATTGCACTCAAAAAAGTGTAATAAAATGTAAATGTTTCTCGCTCCCGGATGGTGCGAGTAATAAATTATTCCGGGCGACAATGTTTCTCGCTCTCGGGTGGTGCGAGTAATAAATTATCCCGAACGAAAATGTTTTGAAAACTTTATTCTTTTTGGATAGAGTTTTCTTTTTATGTGTGTTATAATATTTTTTATTGGAGTTGATAGAATGAAAGTACAAACAGGTTATTTGTATCATATTAAAGATGAATTTTTTGATATAGTTAATGATGAGAATCTTATGACTAATCATGAGCGTGGTAGAAAACGTCCTACTTACTTTACTATAAAAGATAAAGATATATTATGGTTTATTCCATTAAGCAGTAAAGTTGATAAATATAAAGAAGTTGTAGATAAAAAAATCAAGAAATATGGCGTATGTAATTCAATTCTTATTAGAGATGTTTTAGGTAGTGAGTCAGCAATTTTAATACAAAATGCTTTTCCTACATTAGAAAAGTATATTGATCATGTTCATGTTTTATCCAATGGAAAACCTGCAAAAGTAATTAGTTCTACTTGTGAAGAAATATTAGAAAACTTTATGCAAATGTTAAAATTGAAAAAGAAAGGATTAAACTTTTTCTTTACTGATATTGATAAAATAAAAGAACAAATGTTTAAAGAATTAGAAAAACAAGAATAAGATATATACAAATATCTTTTTTTCTATTGACCAAAAGTACAAATGTTTGGTAAAATACTATAAAAGTTATTTAGAGGTGGTTGTATGATATTAAATTTAGATAATTTATTAATAGATGAATTAGGTTATAATACTTATCAAAAAGGTGAAAACTATTTAGGTGATGTTTATTTAAATGATTCAACTACTAATGGAAATTTAAAGTATTATAAATTTAGTGTAGAATCAGAAAGGCATTATAATTATTATTATTCAGTAACTATTATTATGCATAATAATAGGATTTTTAGATATTCATGTAATTGTCCTGAATATGTAAGAAATCATAAGTGTAAACACATAGCTGCTTCTTTTATAAATTATAAAGATGAAATTTTTAATACTGCTAATACTAATCCAGAAATAGAATTTTCTAAAGAAATATTAGAACTTTTTAATACAAATCAAGAATCAAATAATATAAAAGAAAAATTAAATTTAGATGTAGAATTAGATTTCACTAGTAGAAAAAAATTAGCTTATTTATCAGTTGGATTAAATAAAACATATGTAATAAAAACTGAAAGAAAATTAGAAGATTTTATGGATGCCTATAATAATAATTATTCTTATAAATTTGGAGTTAATTTTACATATGATCCTAAAAAACATTTTTTTAGTGATAATGATAAAAAAATATTAGAATTTTTATTTGAATATAAAAAATCTGATATGAATAGTTATTATTACTATTATCAAAAAGCTAATCCATTTGAACTAAATGAAAGAGAATTTAAAATATTTTTAACTCTTTTAACTAATAAAAAAATTAATATAAAAAATTATGGAATAATAAATGAAATAAAAGAAGGTATTCCTACTGATTTAAATTTAAATTATATAGATAATAAATATGAATTATATTTAGATGAAATAGATAAATATATGGTATTAGATGAAGAATGTAAATACATAGCATATAATAATATACTTTATATACTTCCTAGTAATATAGCTAAACTTATTAAATTATGTGATTCAAAAAGTATAACTAAACTTACATTCGAAAAAGATAGTTTAAATTTATTCAAAAAAGGATTATTACCACAAATAAAAAACACTGTAAAAATAAGTGATAATGTAGAAGATATATTAATATTAGGTAAACCTGATATATCACTTTATTTTGATTTAGAAAAAGATAAGATATCTTGTAAAATTAAATTAGATTATAAAGGAAACATAATAGATTATTTTGATAATAATGAAAAAATAGTAAGAGATGAATTTGTTGAAAAGGAATTGATAAATGATTTATTAAGTTTAAGTTTTAATATTAATAAAAAAACAATTACTTTAGATGATATTGATGATATAGGTTCTTTTATAAGTGAAGGACTTAAAATTTTATCAGGTAAATATAAAATCTATACAACTAAGAAAATAGATAGTATGAAAGTACTAAAGAAAAGTAATATTAAATCAAACTTTTCAATAGGTCAAGATGCTATTATGTCATATAAATTTGATGTAGATAATATAGATTTAAAAGAATTAAATAGTGTATTGAATTCTTTAAAGAATAATAAAAAATATTATAAATTAAAAAATGGTAATATAATAGATTTATATGAAAATAAAGAATTACAAGAATTAAATAATATATTTGATGATTTAGAAATAAGCGGTAGAGATATAACAGATGGTAATATAGAAATACCTAAGTATAGAGCTTTTTATATAGATAGTTTAAAAAATAATAAATATAAAAGTATTAAAACAGATAATTCATTTGATAAATTTATTAGAAATTTTGAATCATATAAAAATATAGAAATAGATTTTGATGAAGAAGATTCCAATATACTTAGAGATTATCAAAAAGAAGGAGTTAAATGGTTATATACATTGTATAAATGTGATTTAGGCGGTATACTTGCTGATGAAATGGGATTAGGTAAAAGCTTACAAACTATTTGTTTTATTAAGCAAATATTAAAAGAAAAAGAAGATGCTAAAATAATGATAGTTTGTCCTACATCACTTGTTTATAACTGGAAAAAAGAATTTGATAAATTTGCTCCTAATTTAAAATATGTAACAGTATCTGAATCTAAAAATAAAAGAAAAGAAATAATGAAAAACTTTGATAAATATAATATATTTATTACTTCTTATGGATTAGTTAGAAATGATAATGATGAGTATGAAAATAAAAACTTTGAATTATGTGTTATTGATGAAGCACAAGCAATAAAAAATTATCAAGCTAATATGACTAAAGAAGTTAAAAAGATAAAAGCTAGAACTAAAATAGCATTAACAGGTACACCTTTAGAAAATTCAGTTTTAGAATTATGGAGTATATTTGATTTTATTATGCCTGGATATTTAAATAGTATATTAAAATTCAAAGAAAAGTATGGTATAAAAGATGTGGATGAAGAATCCTTATCTACATTAAAAAATTTAAATTATCAGATAAAACCTTTTATACTTAGAAGAAAGAAAAAAGATGTATCAAAAGAATTACCAGATAAAATAGAAAACGATATATATTTAGAATTGCCAGATTTTCAAAAAGCACTTTATTTAAAAACATTAAAAGCTACTCAAGAGGCTATGGATGAAATGATAGCTACAGAAGGATTTTCAAAAGCACGTTTTGAAATATTAAAATTAATAACTAAGTTAAGACAAATATGTATAGATCCTAAAGTTTTATTTGAAAATTATAATAATGAATCTATAAAAATGGAAAAATTATTAGAAGTAGTTAAAAATTATGTTGAAGAGGGGCATAAATTACTTATATTTAGTAGCTTTAAAACAGTAGTAAATAATGTAAAAGAAATGCTTGATAAAGAAAATATATCTAGTTACGTTATAACTGGATCTGTAAAAGGTAAAGATAGAATGAATCTTGTTGAAAATTTTAATAAAGATGATACTAATTGTTTCTTGATAACACTTAAAGCAGGAGGAACTGGGTTAAATTTAACTGCAGCTGATGTAGTAATACATTTAGATATATGGTGGAATCCACAAGTAGAAAATCAAGCAACTGATAGAACTCATAGAATAGGTCAAAAAAATAAAGTAACAGTGATAAGACTTATTACAAAAGGGACTATAGAAGAGCGAATTGTTGAACTTCAGACTAAGAAAAAAATATTAAGTGATAACTTAATTGAAGGTAAGGGAAGTGCTAGTACAATATCTACTATAACAGAAGAAGAAATGAAAGAATTGCTTTCATATGGAGAAGATGAATAAAAAAAATATGAAAAAAAGCAAAAAAACTATTGACATTTGTCTAAATATGTAGTATATTATATTTAGTTTAGAGATAAGATATGATAAATGGAGTATTCATATAATAAAGATTTTTATTTGTGAATAAAAAGCAGATATTTATAATAAAAATGAAATATTTCTATTTATCTCCGAATGTTAAGTAGAAAACATTGTATAATATATAAAAATTATACAAATGTATCTACTTGATGTTCATTAAATTGCCTTTGCAATTTCTACCACTCTAAACGTTACAATTGTAAGAAGAGAGAAACTTCAAGGTAGAATAGTTGCACTTTTCACTGATAATGATTGGTTGTAGCTTTTTACAAACTCGGGAGTAATGATTTTATCAGGATCATTACTTTTTTGTTACATAAATAGACGTTCTACCACTCCAAAAAGTTTATTCTTCATATTATAAACTAGATAGGAGGTATTTATGTTTTTTAATAGAAATTGGGGTTGTGGTTGTGAAAGACAAATGCCACAAATGGAACAACCTATAATGGAACCAACTATAACTAAATGTGTTGAAAAAGAATTTCATCATGAAGTACAACACTGTTGCCCAATACATACTCATGTAATAAATAAACATATATATACACATACTTATACTCCACAATATACTTGTGATGAAGAAAATGTAGTTATAAATAATGATTGTGGTAGTTGTTCAGGTTTAGCAGGAATGCCAGGAAATATGTATGGTAATTATTAAAAAGTAGTTAACACTACTTTTTATTATGGTATAATATATTAAGAGGTGGTTATATGAATTTAGTTGTTAGAGTAGCAAAAGAACAAGATAAATAGTTTATTCCAAAAATTACTTGACTATGAAAGGGAAAATTATGATGATAATATAAAGGAAAACTTATGTATTAATTCTTTCTTTGACAAAAGAGTTAATGTAGATAATAATATCATTTTAGTGGCCCTTATAGATAATAAAATAGTTGGATACGTATATTGCATAGTAGATAATGATAATAAAATAACGAAAGAAACTGAAGCTAAAATAGAATCAATATATGTAGATTTAGAATATAGAAATAAAGGGATAGGTACAAAATTAATTAATGAAATAATTAGTTTATTAAAAGAAAAAAATGTAAAATATATTTTTATAGAAAACTTAGTAGAAAATCAGAACTCAAAATATTTGTATGAAAAATTAGGATTTAAAATATTTAGGGAAGATAGACGAAAAGAGTTGGTATAATGAAAGCTTTAACAATAAAAGAACCTTGGGCAACACTTATTATAGAAGGTTATAAAAAATATGAATTTAGAAGTTGGAAAACTAATTATAGAGGTAAAATATTAATACATTCAGGATTAACTTTAGAAAAAGATATGGTAGATAGATTTAAAGAATATAACCTTAATTATAATTGCGGATATATAATAGGAGAAGCCGAAATAGTAGATTGCATATTAGTAACTAAGGAATTTAATGAAAATTTAAGAAAAATAAATTCTTTGGTGTATGCAAAAAGTAATCATGAGGAAAACTTTGCTTGGAAATTAGAAAATATAAAAAAATATGATAAACCTATACCTTGTAAAGGTAAGTTAGGTTTATGGAATTACGAAGGGGAAATATTATGAAACATGAAATGAGACTACATAATGAACCATTTAATTATATTAAAACTGGAACTAAAACTATTGAGATGAGATTATATGATGACAAAAGAAGATTAATTAAAATTGGAGATATTATAGAGTTTAGTAATAGAGTTACTGACGAGAAACTAGATGCTAAAGTAGTTAATCTTTATACATTTAATAATTTTAATGAATTGTATAAAAATTTTAATAAAGTTTGTTTAGGTTATAATGAAGATGAAGTAGCTAATCCTAATGACATGAATCAATATTATTCAAAAGTAGAACAAGATAAATATGGAGTAATCGCTATAGAAATAGAGAAACAATAAATATTAAAAGAATTACTTTTATGATATGAACCCCGTTTCTTGGACAAAATAGAAACGAGGTTTTTATATGTCAAAATTAACTTATGAAGATAAAATAGTTAATTTATAATATTAGATAAAAGTAGGTAATCTTGTATTAATGTTTAACTAAATTTTATGACTGTAAAAAAAATGCACCTAAGTTTATAAATTTAGTGTTGAAAAGAAATATAAATAAATTTCTAAACAATTTTTGCTTTGATATATTGAATGATTCAAAAGAAGATAGGGGTCAAAGTAAAAAAAAGGCATCGCCTTTATTATTTTAATTCTCTTTTAATTAATTTTGCATGTAATACGACTTTCTCATCGTCGTTGTAACAAGAAGATAAAGTAAGAATTTTATCTTCTTTAGTTATAATTGTATTAAAGTCATATGTACTTCTGTTTAATAATATATTACCGAATTCTAAAAATTCATCATCATCTATAAAATGAACTTGTATATAATCATTTGTGGTAGGAATTTTATAGACACTAAATACTTGCCATAAAGTATTTTCTGTTTCCGTAGATAACTTAACAATATGATTATCTTTATTACTTAACCAGCTATTAAATATAACTTTTTTTAATGAGCCAAACATAGTGTTATCGGCTCTTCCATGTGCATAAAGTATAGTGTTTTTATCAAAATCAGTTTTATTATTTCTATAATCCATAAATACCCAGCCAGCATTATTATAACTTTTATCAAATGAATGATTTAAGTAAAAATCATTATCACCAGTTTGAACAAAAGGATAATTAATATTAGTTCCGCCAACTTGAATCCAACCAACTGTTTGGTCATTTTTTTGTTTTAACTCATTAAAGTCGATATCAATTAAATTCATTTCTATATAATCCCAATAAGGATCTTCTTTATCTATTACTTCGTTTTCTATAACTTGAGTTTCATCGGAATCTATCACTTCATTAATTTCAATATTATTTTGAATTTCCTCAATATTATTATTTGTTTTTTTTGAATCTTTTAACCAATTAATTATATTTATTATACTTATAATTAATATAATTATAAAGATTAATATAAATAGAAATAAAAAAACATTATTCCATCTAATTCTTCTTTTCTTTTTTTTCTTCATATCATCACATCCATAATATAATTATATCAAAATTAAATAATATTTGTTTATTTTATAAAAATTTTTCAATTTTAATTGTATTTTTTTAATTTTAATATTATAATATTAATAAGAATAGGAGAAGTAATAATGTCAAGGGATAGAAATAAAAGATTAATAATAGTAATAGCCTTAATTTCAGTAGTTAGTATAACAATAGGATTTGCTGCAGTTTCAAGTAGCTTGCTAATTAAAACAGGTTTAAGTGTAGATCCTAACGCTAATGCCTTTAGTGTAGTATTTTCTACAAGTAGTACTGAAGCAGTAGAGGGGACTGTAGAGCCAGTTGTAGTGCCAGATACTTTAGAAGCTGCTGCTGCAACTATAACAAATGATGGTACTTTTCCAACTATAAGTGGTATTGATGTAGTATTTACAGAACCAGGCCAAAGCGTTACTTATTCTTTTTATGCATTAAATAATGGTAAATATGATGCATATTTAACAAGTATAGTATTACAAAGTTTAACGAGTGGAGCATTTAAAAAATGTATTCCTGGAGAAGGAGCTACAACAGAATCTGTTAATAATGCTTGTAATTCTATAGATGTAAAAGTAACTGCAGGAAATTTAGAGGTTACAAGTACAACACTTGGAATAGAAAATCATCAATTATTAATAGGAGCAAGCGAAGTAGTAACAATTACAATAGAATATAGAGAAGATGGTTCTACCGCAGATGGACCTGTAGAAGTAAACTTTGGAAATATTTATTTAACATATGGAACACAAATGACAGATGAAAATCCAACATTACCGGAACCTGGAGACACAATTTGTGTAGCGAAAGATAGTAGTAAAGCGGGAAGTACAGCTACAGGAACAGAATATCAATGTGATGTGGATTCTAGCTTAGAAGAAAATTTTACATTCTATGTATTAAGTACAGAAGGAAGTAAAGTTAATTTATTAATGAACCAAAACATAGATGATGGAACATATATGTTTGTTAATGGAGAAGAGGATTCTTGTGTACATACAACATTTTATGCATGTCAAGTTGGAATAGATTCTTACGCATATGCAAGTAGACCAACTGTACTTACTCAAGCAGAAACTTTCGCATCTAATTGGAATAATATTTCAAATTATGCTAATGTTCAATATTCTGATAAAAGTGGAAATTATACAACAACACTAACAGGAAAAGCAAGATTAGCAACATATGATGAAATTGCTGAACTATGTCCAACAGAGGGTGATGCTAATTTGGATAGATCTGGGATTTATACTACTCAAGCTCACAGATCAGGATGTCCTTCGTGGTTAACAAGTACAAGTTATTGGACAATGGATTCTTCTTCCGGTGCAGGAGCTTGGGCAGTAACTAGTGAGTGGAGAACACTTGATGATTATAACAATCAGACTCATTTTGGTATTCGCCCAGTAATAACAGTATCTATTTCAGATTTAAGTTAAAACAAAAAAGGATTTTGCTAATAACAAAATCCTTTTAAATTAGTTATTAATTAAATTAAAAATATATGCTATAATTGTAATAGGATAGGTGAGAATATGAAAATAGTTTTAAAAAGAGTAGTTGCTTATATTATTGATATAATATTAGTATCTTTAATATCTACATTTTTAACTTCTAATTCTTTTATAAATAAAGATTATGATAAATATGCTAATACTTATGATGAGTATGAAGAAGTATATAATGAATATACAAATTCAATAGAGGAGTTAGATGATGAATTAACTGATGATGAATATAATAAAAAATTAGAAGAAATAAATAAAGAATATGAAGGTACTTTGGAAAATTATAATTATAAATTAGTAAAACTTTCTATAATACCTACAAGTATTAGTATAATCATTATTATATTATATTTTGTAGTATTACAATATTTATTAAAGGGTCAAACAATAGGAAAAAAAATAATGAAGTTACAAGTAAAATCTAATAATGATAAAAAATTAACTATATTTAATTATATTTTAAGGAGTTTAATAGTTAATGAGGTATTAATAAATATATTAAGTATAATATTCTTATTAGTGTTAAAAAAGGAAGGATATTTAATATATAATCAAATAATATATGTAGTAAGTTATATAATTGAAATGGTTATAATATTTATGATTGCATTTGATAAAAATCATAGATCATTACACGATTATATAGCGAATACAAAAGTAATAGATTTAAAAGAAAAAGAGGTTGTAGTTAATGAGATGTAAAAATTGCAATAAAGAAATAGAAGAATGTGAAATATTTTGTGATGATTGTAAAAAAGATTTAAAGAAAGCTTCTTCAAGAAGAGATGTTAAAGAATTAGAAAAACTTATAGAAGATCAAAAAAAATTAAATGATTTAGAGAATACTAAGGAATTAGTTAATTTAGATGTTTTAATTAAAGAAGAATTAAAAGAAGAGGAAACAATAGAAAATACTAATATAATTGAACCTACTATAGAAATAAAAGAAGAATTGAAAGAAGAAATGGTAGAAATAAATCCTAAAAAAAGTAAAAAGAAAGTAATAATTATAATTGTTTCTATAATACTAGTTTTTATTATTGGCATTCTAATTACTTTATATATTTTTAATAATAAAGAAGAAAAATCAGAAGAGCCAAAAACTATTGATTATGAAAAAGTAATAACTGATTATGGAAAAAATGCTGAAGAATTAGTAAAGAATTATATAACTGAAAATAATGAGATACCAACTTGGCAATCTGTATCAGATTTAATTACTTATGATAAATATGATGTAGTTTGTGAAATTCATAATATATATAGTGATGGGAGTATTTATTTAAATGAATGTAAGGTAGAAGATGCTATAGTAGAATTTTCTTATGGAGAAGAAAAGGAAGAAATAAAAGAAGGCAAAAAAGTTTCTGTATATAAATTAAGTTATGAAAATGGCTTTGCTTCATATCTTAGTTATCAAGAAAGTGGATCTACAATGCTTGGAACAATAACTTGTAAAACAGAAGAATGTAGTTTTATTTCTGCATATGAGAAGTATGTAATTATAAAAGAAGAGAGTTTATATTATTTATATAATTATGAAACTGATACGATGGAATTTGGACCTTTTAATATAAATGATGAATATATGACAGCGCTTAATATTCTTGGATATTCTGGAAAATTATATGGTATTTATTATAATGAAGATGGTATCAATAATATTTATAATGTAAATACTAATAAAACATTAAAAAATATTAAAGGAATTCCAGTAGTTAATGAATTATACTATGATCCTAGTATAATGTATAAATATAATTTGGTTGCTATAGATAATAATGGTAATACTGATTTTGTTAATTTAAAAAGTGGTAATGTAAGTTTTACAATAAAAGAAACTTTAGGTACATTTATAGAAGATAGTACAAAGAAAATTGTTTATATATTGGGTTATACTGATGAACCTGGAGAATTTAAAGTATATAATAGCAATGGTAAATTATTATTTGATGGAGACACATTCACACAATTTAAAGTAGGAACTGATAATTTATTAGTAGCTAATAATACTAAATTTAAAGTATATGATAAAGATTTAAAATTAGAAACTAGTAGTAAAACTTATGATAAAGTCTTAGGTATATATGAAGATTTTGTTGTAGTAACTAAAGGTAATGATTTAAAAATATTAAGTATTGAAGATAAAGAATATGTTACTTTTGAAGATGTTTGGAATGAAAGTTATACATTCCAAAGTAACTTATCAGGTTGGTCTACAGTAAATGAAAAAAAAGCTATAAATATAACTTTAGAAAATAATAATAATTATATTAAATATTATTATATACCAAGTACAAAACAGAGTGGGACTTATTAATTATAAATAGAATTCATCTATTTCTGCTATAAGACTTTTCTCATTATCATGTATATAAAATATAGATTTGTATGTATTCAATATATTTTTATTACTTGAATAATTTAATATATCAGATAGAGATAATACGCCAATAGTATTATCTTTTTCTTTTACAAGTAATCTTTTTATCTTTTTTTCACTCATAATATTTAAAGCATCATCAATACTTGAATTTGCATCTATATAAACAATATTATTAGTAATATACGATTTAATAGAATCATTTATACTACTAATAGTAGGTATAGATAAACATATATCTCTATCAGTAATAACACCAATATACTTATCATTTTCTTTTATAGGCATAAAACCTATATTATTATCTAACATTTTTTTTGATACATCTTTAATAGAACTATCTAAATTACTAAAAATTATTTTTTTACTCATTATATCCTTTATCATTTAATCACCACTATTATTATTGATTAAAAATATTTAAATATACATATTATTTAGTATGAAAAGAATGCATTTAAAAAAAAGAAAAATTAAAAAAAATATAATTATAAATAAAATAATATTAATAATTATATTACTTGTAATAGCTATAATATATTTGTTAAAACTATTTAATGAAAGAGCTATTCCTCAATTTATAAGTTATTCTGAAGTACAAACAGAAAGAATAGTATCTTTAATAATAAACAATACCATTTCTGAAGAGGTAGCTAATAATATAGATATGGATGATTTATTTATAACTACAAAAAATAGTGAAGGTGATATTAAAAGTATTGATTTTAATACAATAAGTGTAAATACGTTATTAAGTAAAACTGAAAAAATGTTAGAAAAGAATTTAATAGCTGTAGAAAAAGGTGATATAGATAGTTTAGGAATATTAGCTAATACTTGGGATGGATATGATGAAACTAATTTAAAAAAAGGTATAATTTATGAATTACCTAGTGGTATTATATTTAATAATACAATACTTAATAATGTATTACCTAAAATACCAGTAAAAATAGATTTAATAGGTAATATATTCTGTAAACTTACGACTGATATTAATTCATATGGAATAAATAATGCTTTAATAAAGATTGGTATAGAAGTAGATGTGGATGTAAAAATATTACTTCCTTTTGTATCAGAAACAATAAAAGTATCTTCTAATATACCTATAATTATCAAGTTAATAGAAGGCAATATTCCAGAGTATTATTTTAATGGATATTTAGACACACCAACTATTACATCAAATATAGAATAAAGTGAATTTACTCATTGACAGTTAAAGATATTTTTATTATAATTAATATAGTATATAAGGGTAGGAATTGATATGAATATGAGAAATATAAAAAGGAAATTATCAGTTATATGGAAAAAATTAATATATGATAAAAGTGGTACTAGAGTAAGCACTACTAAAGTAGCACTGTGCATATTATTATTAGTAATATCAATAGGTATAGGATATTCTAGTTTAACAACAAGTTTGAATATAACAGGATTAGTAACAAAAGTAAGACAAAAATCAGATATAAGAATAACAAATTTAGTAGTAAGTGAATTAAATAATGAAAGTCAATCAAATTATTCAGAATATAATAAACAAAGTATAAGTGTAGGAACAACTCTACCAAAAGAAAATTCTACAATAACTTATAAAGTAGAAGTAACAAATATAGGAAATGTAGAAATGGGATTGTTAGAAATAACAGGATTACCAGATGCTTTGAAATATGAATTAACAGATTATACATTAAAAGAAAAAATTTGTAATTCAACTGATTCCTCAAAATGTACTTTAGGAGCAGTAAAAGAATTTTATTTAACAATAAAATATAATGATTCTGTAGATATATATACTGCTGCAGGATATGAGACAGATTTTATTTATAATTTAAATTTAGATTTTAATTTTCAACCAGTATACAATGTTACTTATACAGATATAACAGTAGAAGATACATATCCAAGTATAATACTTGAAACAGAAACATTGGAAGTAGACTTAGGAGAAAATGCACCAAGCAATGTAAAAGTATTAATGAGTGAAGTAGAAATAACTAATTATACATATGAAAATGGAGTATTAACAATACCAAATGTAAGTGGAGATGTAGAAATACAAAAAGTAGAAGAACAAACAACACAAGTTTATAAACCACAATACTATAGTTGGTCATCAGGTAGTATTGGAGATACTTTACCAGATGACGCAAGTAAAAATGTATCAGATATAGATACACAAGGTTATCCATTCTATCTAGGGTTAGATGTAGATAGCGATAATAATGTATCAACTGCTTATGCTTGTTTTGTAAGAAATAAAACAGAATATTGTCTAAAAGGATATGATGCAAGTGCATATGAAACAAACAAAACAATATTAGAAGATGCATTTGATTCTTGTACGTTTAATAATGATAACCCTTATTGCTACGCTGATGACTTGTTCGCTAATGCGAATTCGAATGGCAATGTCAGTGCGGGCGGCGGCTACGATGTGTACTGCTATGTCTATGGTAGTGGCCGTTTCGGGTGTTACACAAGTGGTGTTGAAGAACCAGAATTATAGAGTGTTGGTAGTGTAGCTTTGCTCAGCCATCTAGAAATCTAGAATCCCAATATTTTGTCTTTGGCAAAATAACGTGCCGAACGGAAGTGTAGGCACAAAGATAGTCGATGTTTTGTTGTGGACATTTACATGTCGATTATAGAATATAAAAATATTATAAAACACAAAAATAAGGGTTAATCCCTTATTTTTTAATCTTAAATCACAACTCGTTTATGCTTTTCTGTATTATTTCTAATATAATTTGTTGTTGTTCACTGTTTGAATTTTCCCATAGTAATTCAAAGAATACTCCCAATCCTGGAAGTGTGATTTCATCTTTATCCTGTATTGAAGATTCGATAGATTCTTTTATTTCTTCTGTATTTGAATTTTTAAAATTATTAATAATACTTTTTCTTATATCTATGTCCATAATATCTCCTTTCTGTTTTATAATGATAAAAAATAAAAATATTATACAAAAAAAGAACTAAGTTCTTTTATACCATATAATAGTTAGAATCGTTATAATTATTATTGCTTGTGTTCATATTTCGTTCTAATCTAGTTACTCTTTGATCTAGTTGATTTATTTGTTGTTCAATATTGTTTAATTGTTGCTCAAATGTATTTGCTGTAATTCCTCCTGTCATATTTGTATTCATACTATTCATGGTTGGTTGGAATCCCTGAAATGTACCGGGATACCCCATAGGATATCCCATAGGTGGAACCATCATTGGTTGTTGATATATAGGATAACTCATATTATTAGAACAATTTCTTTTATCTTTCATAAGACCTCCTATTAAATTATATGCTCTTTATTTATAATATTCGTAAAATATGATATAATGAATGGGGTGATAAAATGAGACTTAGAAATGTTAAAGGCGCTAGTGCAATCATTGAAAGTAGTGATTACATAATAAAAGATTATAAAGAATATAAAGGAAAATATAAAGAGTTATTTAATAATGATAATCCTATACATATTGAAATAGGTATGGGTAAAGGTGATTTTATAATAGGTATGGCTAAAAAATACCCTAAAATAAATTTTATAGGTATAGAAAAATTTGATAGTGTTATTGTAAGAGCTATAGAAAAGATAGATGAAGAAATACCTAATTTAAAATTAATTAGAATGGATGCTACTGAAATAGAAGAAGTATTTGATAAAGAAATAGATTGTATTTATTTAAATTTTTCTGATCCATGGCCTAAAAAAAGACATGCTGACAGAAGACTTACAAGTTTAAAATTTTTAAAAAGATATGATTGCTTATTTAAAGGAGAAAAAAACGTTATAATGAAAACTGATAATAGAAAATTATTTGAATTTTCATTAATATCATTTACTAACTATAACTATAAAATAGAAGAAATAAGTTTAGATTTATATAATGATGATATAAAAGATAATGTAGCTACAGAATATGAAAAGAAATTTCATTCATTAGGTTTTCCAATATATAAAATAATTGTAAAAAAATAATTTACTTTACACTTATTTTTTATATTATTTATAAAAGGTAGAAAAAAATACAAATCTTTGATATAATAAGTAAGGAAGGTGTACCATGAAAAAGACTATATTATTAATTTTATTGATTATAATGGTTACTGGATGTTCTATAGTTAGAATTGATACATCTAGTATTGATAACATTTTAAAAGTTATTTTAACTAAAGATAATCAATTATATAATCAAGTTGGACAAGGGTATAAGTATTATGTTCCTGGAGGAGTTTCTTATATAGATAGCGATGATTTAAATGATATTTTGTATTGTAATGGTACATATTACTATTTATATATAGATGCGATTAGTTATTATTATGACACTGAATCTGAATATGTAGAAAATAGTAATGCTTATTATTCAAAAAAAATATCTACTAGTGATGGATATAAATATGATGGATATCTTGAAATAAATGAAGAAGCTGGATTGTATTATTTAGAATTTGTTTATAATCATGCAAGAATAGAAAGTGTAGTAACTTTAGAAGAATTAAATAATACGGTACTTAATTCATCATATATTTTATCTACGATAAAGTATAATCAAAGTATTGTTAAACTTATGTTAGAGGAAGATTATTTTACGAATAAGACAGGAAAATATGATAATTACAATACAAAAGATGCAAGTGAAAATTTTGTATTAGAAAAAGAAACTGTAATAGAAGAAGGATAGGTGAAAGTATGGGATTTTTTGATAAAGTAAAAAATATGTTTACTGAAGAAGTAGAAGATGATGAAGTAAAGGTAGAACAAATAAAAAATGAAGTAACTCATGTTTCTATAGAATCTCCAAATGCTAAAAAAGAAGAGTATGAAGAGGAAAATACACAAGAATTTAAATTTGAAAAAACAGAAAAAATTAATAAACCGGTATTCTTTGATGATAATGACTTTAGTGATTTAAATTATACTAAAAAAATGGAAGAACCAAAAATTATAGAAAAAGAAAAGCCAAAAGAAGTTAAAGAAGTTTACGGTAGTAAAATTCAACCTGAAAGAAGAGAAATTGTTGAGAAAAAGGCATTTAAACCTACTCCTATTATTTCTCCAGTATACGGAATTCTAGACAAGAATTATCATAAAGAAGATATTGTATCAAGAGAAGAATTTGTTAGACCACCTGTTGTTAATAATATTGAAGAAAAAGAACCTTCTATTGATTCAATAAGAAATAAGGCTTATGGAACTTTAGAAGATGAATTAGAAAATACATTATTTGGATCTAATTCTATCTTATTTAAAAAAGATGAAGAAGAAAACGTAGAAATAAATGAAATAAGTGATGATGCGTTAACAAATTTAACTGACGATATAAGCAAAGAATTAGATGAATTATTAATAAAAAAAGAAAAGTATTTAGATGATGAAGTAGAAAGTTATGAAGATAACAGTAGTTTAAATGATGATTTATTAGGATTTATAGATTCAACTTTATATAAGAATGGGGATGAAGAATAATGATGGTTAATGTGAATGATCTTTTAAGTCTATTTATTTATGCAGCTTTATTAACTTTAATTATTATTTTTATAATATTAGGAATAAAATTAATAAGAACATTAAAAAAAGTAGATAGCATTATAGATGATGTAAATGTTAAGATGACTAAGGTAAATGGCGTTTTTGATATTATTGATAAAACAACTGATTATGCAGCTAATATAAGTGATAAAGTAATAAGCGTTATATCTAATTTTATTAATGTTTTATTAAGAAAAAAGAAAGGTAATGGTAAAGATGGCGAAGAATAAAAAAAGTGGTTTAGGTAAGTTTTTATTAGGAGCAGGAGTAGGTGTAGGACTAGGAATGCTTTTTACTAAAAATACAGGAAAAGAAAATAGAGAAATTTTAAAAAGAAAAGTAGATGAATTAGTAGTAAAAGTTAAAAATTTTGATTCTAAAGAAGTAAAAGAAAATGTTCAAAAAAAAATAGATGAAATCATGAATGATATTTCAGATTTAGATAAAGAAAAAGTATTAAAAATAGCCAAGAAAAAAGCAGAAGCTATTAGAGTTAAAGCAGAAGAACTAGTAGAATATGTTATTGAAAAGGGAACTCCTGTTTTAGAAAAATCTGCTGCTATTGTTAAAGAGAAAGCTATAGTAGTTACAAAAGAAATATTAAATAAATTAGAACAAGAAGAAAAATAATTCTTCTTGTTTGTGTTGAGGTGGTAAAATGAAAAATAAAAGAGTTATAAAGGTTGTTACCATAGTTTTAATTATACTTATTGCTTTTTTGGCTATATTTATGATATATCAAAATCTTTTTGCTAGTTCTAACAATACTAGATTTGATGGCGTTGAAGATCATAAATTAACAAATGATGAAATCAATTCTACTAAGGATGTATTTAAGCAAATAGAGGTTATAAATGATATAGACATATTTGTTAATTCAAAAATAATTAAAATTATTGTTAACTTAAAGGAAGATGTTGATTTTGAACAAATAAAAACTATCAGCAATCAAGCTTTAGGTAACTTTTCAGAAGAAAATTTATCATTTTATGATGTAGAAATATATATAGAAAGTATGAATGAAGAAAGTGAGGTATATCCGCAGATAGGGTATAAGCACAAATCTAATTCAGAATTTTCATGGTAATAGGTGACTAACTATAATAAGTCAATAGATTTTTAATAAAAATTTAAAATAATTTATTTAGTCACGCAAAAGGACTTCAAAAAAGGAAAAATTTTTTTGAAGTAGTGTATAACCAATAAAGGAAAACTTTATTGGAAAA
>JAFTRC010000039.1 GCA_017462455.1 Bacilli bacterium
TATATCTAACTTAGTTAGATAATGAGAACTTGTTATTAATTCTACACTTACATTTTCTTTCTTATACACTAACATATCAAGTATACTTTTATCTATATAATTATCAATAATAATTATTCTATCATTTGCTTCTTTTATTAAATCTATTATTAAACTATATGAATCATAGATTTCCCCATTAAAAAATATTTTTTGCTTTTCTATTTTCTTAGGTTCTAAAGCATTAAATATTTTATCAAAATTGTCATCATATTGTAACATTTTATATTCCATAGTAGTTATTCGTTTAAATAAATTTTTATTATTATTTATAAATTTTCTCATAGCTACAAAAGCATCCATTATTCTTATACTTACTTGAGCGGCTGTTTTTGATTTTAATATTGTCGCTAACATTGCAATTCCCTGTTCCGTAAAAACTGTATGACCTTTTCTTGAACCACCTTTTAAATTTGAAGTCAAAATTTTTGACTTCAAATCATTATATTCTTTCTCTGTTATTCTAAAAGCAAATCTCTCTGGAAATTTTTCTAAGTTGTTTTTCATTGCTTGATTTATTTCCTTTGTTCCATTTTTGCATCCATAAAGTTTTGCTAAATCTGAATCCAACATTACTTGTTTTCCTCTTATTTCATAAATTAAATTTTCTATTTGAATTTCTTCTAACATAATTACTCCTCTCAGTAATTACATTATTAACACATTTCTAAAATTTAATCAAAAACTAGTTTTTAAAATTCTGTATTATAAATTTAGCAGAAATTATTAATTTTAATTAATTTTGAAATAAAACTGTAAAAAATAATTAGCAATATTACTAAAATTGTAATATAACAAAAAAACTCAAATTTTTTTGAGTTTCTCTATTTAAATTTAATATTTATACTTCCTACTCCACCAGAAATATCAATACTATTTTGTCCTATACCATAAACTTGACTTGATTTTATATCTTCGTTATCTAATTTTATACTTCCAATACCTTTTTCAGCACTAACTCTATAATTTTCTTTATTACCTAAAAGTGTAATGTTTAACTCGCCTACACCTACGTCAATTTCATTCTTTCCAATTAATTCAGATATAAGAGTACATTTTCCTACTCCAGTATCTAAATCTAAATTATTAATACTACCATCTGAAATAGTAATCTCTCCTGCTCCTCCATCTATTTCTGCAGAACCTAAAACTACTAAATTATTTATATCAGTCTTTCCAGCTCCTAAATCAAATTCTAATATTTTAGTACTTAAATTATCTATTTCGATTTTTCCAGCACCTGCTTCTATTGATATTCCATCAAATATTAAATCCTCAGGTATATAAACTACTAAATCACTCTTATCATTATTAAACCAGCTATGTTTTTTCTCACTTATAATTAATTTATTTCCTTTTTGACTAGTAGTTATATATTTATTATTAGTTTCAGCATTTAATTTATCACCAGTTTTAATTATTAAATTAGCATACTTTATATCAATGTCAAGTACAGATACATTGTCAGTATCTATATTCATTTCTTTTAATTCATCTATAATATCACTATCATTATCATTAAAATAAGTTGATATTTGAGATAAACCAAACATAATACAAGAAAGTATTCCAAATATAAGAGCAAATGCGAATGCGATAGCAAAATATTTTATTATTTTTTGAGCACTTGTCATTTAATCTCAACTCCACCAAATATACAAATCGCATTTACATATATTGTTTTTATTTTATCATCTTTAGGATTCTTTCTTTCGTTAGATACTCCACCAAATACTGGCGTTGATGTTACTTTTACTTTAACATCTTTTGGTACAATTATATCTACTCCACCAAATATCGCACTTACATTTATAATAACATCTTCATTTACGATACTATCTTTTAAATCACAATCTATTCCTCCAAATATTGCATTTATATTACACCCTTTAAATTCTTCATTTGAAAAATCTAATTTTTGCCCACCAAAAGTCGCACAATACTCATCTTCATTTTTTTTATTTAGCTTCTTCATTTCATCTCTTACTTTTTTATTAATAGTATCTTTAAATATAAATGATATTCCTATTATAACTAAAATAACTGGTAATATTAATTTAAATACTAAAGAAAAATCTAATATACCTTGTGAACATAAAAGTAATACAACTCCTACTAGTATTCCAATAATATTTCCTGTTTTTCCTTCTCCCTTAAATAAATCAATAAAACATGGAATTATAATTATTAAAGTCCACCATCCATCAAAAAATATATTTATATGTGTTATATCTAGTGCATTAAGTCCAAATACAAGTCCTATTACTATAAAAACCAATCCCCATAAAACATTTCTTGTTTTTTTCATATATACCTCCTTATTTATTACACTTTAATTATAGCATACTTTCTTTATATTTTTATTAAAATTATTCCAATAATTATCAATATTCCTGATATTATTTTTTTTATTAAATTATCCTTTTCTTTTAGTAAAAAATAACTAACTATAATATTTAAAATAACTGTCAAACTACAAAGAGGAGCAACTACCATTACTTTACCTAATTCATATGATTTTAATTTAGATATCATCATTAAAGTCCAAGCTATGCTAGTTAAAAATATTGGAAGTCTACTAGAATTTTTATATTCATTTATTATATCTTTTATTTTAATTCTTTCAAATACAAATATTAATATTGAAGGTATTAAAAAAGTCAATAAAACATAAAAAGCTAAATTAAATTTATTTGAGTAATTAACATCTATAAAAAGAGCTATAGCTAAACTTAAATTAGCTAGTATTCCTAATATTAAATATTTATTAAATTTAAAATATTTTTTATTATAAAATACTAATACATTACTTAATACTATTAATAAAACTCCTATAAATTTATTTAATATAAAAGGTTCTTTAAAAAACAATATACCCATAAATATCATAAATACATTTGATAATTGTTTTAGAATGCTATAGGTAGATGCTTCTAATCCATTTCTAGCAGTTGTTCCTAAACGATCATTCATTGTATAAAAAATAATAGCTAAAAACAAAAAAATGTATACTTTATAATCACTTGGAAATTTAATTTCAAATAATGGTATCATAAATATACAAACTATTGATGAAATAATTTGTATTAGTATTGTCATAGCTCCAGGATTAATCATGTTTTTAGTAACTATTTTATATCCTTGATTAAATATTACTGAAACTATTAAATAAATAATTATATAAAATTTAAAGTTATTTAATAAATTCATATAACCACCTATTTAATTATATAAAAAAAAGGATTAATTATCCTTTTTTATAAAATTTTTAAATCTTGTAATTTTTTTTCTACTTTGTCTTCCCAGCTAGAAGATTGAACTTCAGCTATATGAGATTTTTCTAGTAAAAGCATAAATAATCTAGATTGACCTATACCACCACCTATAGTGTATGGTAATTCTTTTTTTACTATTTTTTGATGATATGGTAAAGATAATTTTTCCATAGTATCTGATTTTTCTAATTGTTCTACTATTGATTTTTCATCTACTCTTATCCCCATTGATGAAAGTTCCAGGGCTTTTCCCAACACTTTATCATAAATCATTAAATCACCATCTAAAGACCAATCATCATAGTCTGGACTTCTTAAGTCATGAGGCATCCCAGATTTTAATTTATCCCCAATTCCTATTATAAAAACTGCTTTCTTTTCTTTTGTAATTAATTCTTCCCTCATCTTTGGATCCTTATCAGGATACAAATCTTCTAACTCTTGACTTGTAATAAAATAAATTGTTTTTGGCAGGTCTAAAGTTAAAAAATGATATTTTTGTTTCATTATTATTGATGTTTGTCTTATAGATTTATAAATACTTCTTACTGTTTCTTTTAAATAATCTATTGTTCTATCACTCTTATCAATAACTTTTTCCCAATCCCATTGTTCTACATAAAGTGAATGTGTTGCATCTACCTCTTCATCTTTTCTTATAGCTTTCATATCAGTATATAAGCCCGTATGCAGAGGAAATTCATATTTTCCTAGTGCTTCTCTTTTCCATTTAGCAAGAGAATGTACTATTTCAAATTTCTCATCACATTTAGTAAATCCAACAGCTTCTTCTTTACCGGACAAATCATCTTGTAATCCTGATGATTTTTTTACAAATAATGGGCTTCCAACTTTAGTTAATCCTAACCTTTTTTCTAATTGACTTTCAAAAATTTTTTTTACTTCACTAATCATTTTTATTGTTTCTAAATAAGTTAATTCTTTTTTCATTTTCTTTCCCTCTTTCTTAATTTTATTTTTTTATAAACTAAGATACTTGTAGGACATATCTATTTTATTTATATATGACATAAAATAGATATAAAATGAAATTATAATCTATTTTATGCCTTTCTATTATTGTTATTATCATCAGACATAAAATCACTCACCTTTTATTTTTTGTTTTGCCTTCTCCATTGATTCTAAAAATTCTGTTTTTGTAAATGTCGCTTCACAAACCTGCTTAGTTTCATACGGATACCAATAGTAATGATATTCTAATTTTTCAGGATATTCATCTAACGATTTTCCTATTGCCAAATGTTTGGCTAACTCAATCGATAATAATCCTTCATCTGTAGAATAATATCCACATGAAACATCGCAACACTTACGATATAATTCATAATCTTTTTCTATTAATTCTTTAGATGGCAAATATTTAATTAATTCAACTGGATCAATTGGAGTACCTATTAAATATTTAACTGCTTGATCTCCAATTTTTTCTCTTAGTGTTAAAAATTTTTCATCATATTCTGCTTGCTTTTTTATTTTTTCCAATTCTTCTTTAGCTTGTTCTAGTTTTTCTTTTTTTATAGTTACTAATAGTAATCCATCTTCTCCAGAAGTATCAATTTTAATATCTTTGTAATCAGAAATCGAACATTTATCTAATATTTGTTTTAATATATCATATTGAGTTATTTCTTTATAAGATTGTTCTAAATCTGTATACCACATTTTACTCTTATCGACAATTCTTTCTGGTAATAATCCCATCATTAATACCTCACTTTCTTTTATATATAAAAAACCCGTATCATCCTACAATAAGGACGAATACGGGTATCCGCGGTGCCACCTTAATTTATTACTTAAAAACCATTTATTATATAATAAATGGTTTGTTATTTAGTAATCTCTTTTTCAGTTCTAACAAACCTAGCAACATGGTAACGGATTGCGACCGAACTAGTCTACTCGGAATAATCCTTTCGGTAGTTTGCTCTGGGGTGTTCTTTCACAGTACACTTATAATCAGTTCACACTATACCTGACTCACTTGTATAAGCATTAAAGCTACTTTTCCCCTTCAACGCATCATTAATATATCATATGTTTTCTTATTTGTCAAATTGACCAAAATCAAGAATTTTTTCTCTTAGTCAAAAACTTCCCTGCTATATTATATTTTTTATCATTAAGAATATACAAATATCCAAATACACTAAATATTAAAGCTCCTATAAAGTTAACTATTAAATCTTTCATAGTATCATGTAATCCTATATCTAAATATCCATTTAAATTTAATATTTGATTATTATTAGAATCATATAAAACTGTTTGGTTTATATCATTTATACTTATAACATTGTTGTCAAATTTAGGATCAATAGTAACTGTATTTATATTATAAACATATTCATCCTTTTGCATATCTAATCCAAATATATTATCCATCCCATATTCAAAGAATTCCCAAGCTACACCTATTGTCATTGAAAAACAAAAAGCTACTATTGAAACAAATAAAGGAGATAATTTAAATGATTCTATATTTTCGTTTAATAAATATATTAGTGAAAAACCTATACTAGCACATAAAAATCCATTAAGTGTATGAAGTATATTATCAAAATTACTAAATGCTCCATAGAAGTTATTAATCTCTCCTAATATCTCTGCTGAAAAAATAAATAAATATACAATTACTTCTAATACAGTTGGAAAATCTATTTTAAACTTTCTTTCTATAAAAGCAGGAAGTAAGAAAAGTATTAATGATAAAATACATAATAGTGCATTTTCATAATTACCATTAAATAATTCTCTTACTAAGCAAAAGATTGTTAAAATTCTAAGAATAATGTAAGTCCATAATGATGCCTTACTACTATTTTTTATAGCTACTTTTATCCTATTAATTATTTTTTTCATGAATACCTCTAAATTAATCTTTATATCTTATATGTTTATATATTTCTAGTACTAAAAGCACAAATGAAGCAATTAAAAATAATAATATTAAATGTATAAGTGGGATTGAACTAGTTTTTAAGAAGTTAGATAAGAATGGTACTTCCATTACTATTACTTGTAGAATTATTGAACAAATTACTCCACCCACTATTAACTTATTCTTTTTAAGTGGAATACTGAATGCAGATTTTTTCTCACTTCTACAATTAAATACATGTATATTTTGAATGAATACCATAAGTGCCATTATATAACCTCTAGCTACACTTTCTTCCATTCCTACTTTCTTAATTAAGAAATACCAAACGATAAATACAACTATACCTATTGTTATTCCTGATGTAAGTATTCCTTGAAATAAACTTTTATCAAATAATGGTTCTTTAGGATTCCTTGGTTTTTCTTTCATTATACCGTGTTCTGCTTTTTCAAAAGATAAAGCAAAGTCTTGAATACCATCTGTTACTACATTAAGCCATAAAAGTTGTATAGCAACAAGTGGCATTGGTAAATCGAATAATATTGATAAACAGAAAAATAATACTTCAGCCATACCACAAGATATTAAGAATAATATTATCTTACGAATATTTGAATAAGCAACTCTTCCCTCTTTTACACCTGCAACAATAGATTTAAAGTTATCATCAATTACTATCATATTAGCAGTTTCACGTGCTATATCAGTTCCACTACCCATAGCAATTCCTATATTAGCACTCTTTAAAGCAGGAGCATCATTTACTCCATCTCCTGTAACAGCAACAAATTCGCCTTGTCTTTTTAATGACTCTACTATCTCTAATTTTTGTAATGGAGTCACACGTGTAAATATGCATTTACTTTTCACAAAGTTGTCAAATCCATCTTTACCTTTAGATAAATATTCTTCTACTTCACTACCTGTTGTTACATCTTTATAATCATCAGTTA
Source organism: Bacilli bacterium (assembly GCA_017462455.1). Classification (GTDB taxonomy): domain Bacteria; phylum Bacillota_I; class Bacilli_A; order RF39; family UBA660; genus UMGS1613. The sequence continues at coordinate 7,176 of JAFTRC010000039.1, forward strand.
ATTTTAATTCTTTAGCTATTGAAAAAGCAGTCAAAGGATGATCTCCTGTAATCATTAATACTTTTATACCAGCATTTCTACATTCATCAATAGAAGCAACAACTTCTTTTCTAATTGGATCTATAAATCCAACCATTCCCATAAAAGTTAATTCCTTTATGTCGTGCTCACAATAAGTATCTTGTTTTTTAACTTTACCATTAGCTATAGCAATTACTCTATATCCATCACTAGCTAATTTTTCATTTTGTTCTTCTAATATATTAGAACTAATCTTTTCATCAACTAAATTAATACTACTGCAAAATTCTTTTACTTTTTCTAAAGAACCTTTAACAGTACAATAAACTTCATTATCCATTTCATAGAATACCGCTGAATATTTATTTTCTGATTCATAAGGTATTATTTCTAACGTTTTTATTTTATGTACATCAACACCTAATTTTTCACCTAATACTAGGAATGCTATATCAATAGAATCTCCTACGGTTTTATCTTTATCTAAAGTTGCTTCATTATTAAGAACTCCATATAAACCTATCTCTTTAGCATACTCTAAATTTTCGCCCTTTACTTCACCTTTAGTATTGTAACCTACACCTGTTACTTCATATTCTATATTATTTGGAAGTAATATTTTTTTAGCAGTTTGTTCATTTACTGTAAGTGTTCCTGTTTTATCACTCGCTATTACAGTACAACTACCAAGTGATTCTACTGATTTTAATTTTCTTACTATTACATTTTTCTTAGCCATTTTATTTGAAGCTATAGTAAGTGCCATGGTAAGAGCAAGTGGTAATCCTTCTGGCATTGCAGATACTGCAAGAGCTACTACTGATAAAAATATCTCATGCATAGGTTGATCTTTATAAATAAGTAAAATTGTAATAATAACAGCTACTACTAATACAAGTACACTTATTTGTTTTGACAATTTCTCTACTCTAATAGTTAAAGGAGATTTTTCTTCTTTAGTATTATTAATACTATCGGCTATTTTTCCTATTTCTGTATTTAGTCCTACCGCAACGACTATTGCTTTAGCTCTCCCCTTTACTACATTAGTGCCTGCAAATATCATATTATCTTGATCATTTATTTGAGCATTTTCAATATTTATTACTTCACTATGTTTATTTACTTGTACACTTTCTCCTGTAAGAATAGATTCATCAACCATAAAATTATGAGCTTCTACTATTCTCATATCTGCAGATATTTTATCGCCTGATTCAAGAACTACATAATCTCCTATTGTTAAATCTTCAGAATCTATTTGTACTATCTCACCATCTCTAATTACTTTAGTTTTAACTGTAACTAATTTCTCTAATGCTTCTGCTGTATTATTAGCTTTATTTTCCTGATATGTACCCATTAATAGATCTACTAACACTATAAATACAATAGCAATCGCATCTATTACTTCACCAGCTACTAAAGAAGCTATTATAGCTACTATTAATAATAGTACAATTGGATCTTTAAGTTCATTAAAAAATATTTTAAATACACTATCTTTTTTCTTTTTAGGTAAACTATTTTTACCATACTTTTCTAATCTTTTTTTAGCTTGTTTACTAGTTAATCCATCTATACTAGTTTCTAATTCCTTTTCAATATCTTTAATTTCTTTATTGTAAAACATTTTACTCCACCTTTCTAAAATAAAAAGACTCTCTACTACTGTAGATAAGTCTCGTTATTTAAAATAAAGCCAGATAAAATATCGAGTATGTTGACTTTATTACAGTAGTCTGTTAACTACTCCCTCACCTATTATAATTATAACATACTAGCATTTTATCTACAAGATATAAAATTGTGAAAAATTTGTGTATAAAATTTACTTTATTAATTTTCTACATCTCATCTATATTTATTAATTCATATTCTTTTGAACCTATGCCATTTTCACATGCACTATCTATTGTGTGTAATCCATGTCTTGATTCAATTCTTTCTACTAAATAATCCCTTCCTGAATCTTTAGAATTATAAACTAAATCTACACAAGCTTTATCAAGTGCGACTGGATCTGTTGAAGATAAAATACCAATATCTTTCATACAAGGATCTTCTGCAGTAGCACAACAGTCACAATCAACACTCATATTACACATTATGTTTATATAAACTATATTATCTTTAAAATAATCAACAACTGATTTTGCAGCATCTGCCATTGATTCTAAGAATTTAATTTGATCTACTTTAAACATATCTTCATAACTACCATTTTCTTTTCCTACACAATGTATATATCTTTTTCCTTTAGCTGAAGCAACTCCAATTGATAGTTGTTTTAAAGCTCCTCCATATCCACCCATAGGATGTCCTTTAAAATGTGAGATTACTAACATTGAATCATAGTTCTCAATATTTTTACCAATATAGTTCTTATTTATAACTTTACCACTTGGGATATCTAATACCATGTCTGGTCCTTCACTATCTAATATATCGACTTTAAAATATTTACTCCACTCGTGTTCTTCAAGTAATTTTTTATGTTTATCTGTTGTATCTCTTTGTCCTTCATAAGCAGTATTACATTCTACAACAGTACCATTAACATAATCAATTATTTGTTTTAAAAATTCTGGTTTTAAGTAATTTTGATTACCTTTTTCTCCTGAATGAACTTTAACAGCTACATTACCTTTTAAATCTTTATTTAAAACTTTAAACATTTCAACTACTTTTTCTTCACTTATTTGTTTAGTAAAATAAACTTTTGATTTTTCCATAATTATCTCCTTTTTATTTATCTATATTATATCAAAATAAAAAGAATAATTAAATATCTAATTATTCATTACACTCTGTACAAGTTGTAAGAGCTGGTAATACTCTATTTATGTATTTAGTTAAGCTTGCTTTTAGTTCTTTTACTTCTTCTTCAGTCCAATATTCTTCAGGATCATCTAATCCTTTTGTATCAAGTGATGTTTCACAGTTATTTCCAACTAACTTTCCATCAGCATGGAATGATACATTTGGAACATATACTCTTGAGTTTCCTTCATCATCTTTTTGTAATCTTTCTTCAAGCAATTCTACTATTTTTTGATATTCTTTTGTATTATCTTCTCTATCTTCTTTAATATTATAATAGTATACTTCTTCTATTTCCATTTCTTTAGCTACTTCGTCTACATATTTAACATATGCTTGGCACCAATCACATTCTGGAAAACCTAAGAAAACAATACCAGTTCCTTCTTCCATAATTTGAATAATTTCATCAATATCACGATAAACAAAGACATTATCATCTGATACTTCTGTATATTCTTTAGCAAATTTTTCTGCATCTGTCATATTTGCTTCTTTATAAGCTTTTATTGCAAAGAATACTCCTAAACCAAGAACTACAACTAAAATTAAAGCAATAATTAAAACCTTTTTCTTCATACGTCTACCTCCATTATAAATTTTACTATAATATTTACAAAAACTAAATAAAGTAATGGTTGAAAAAACTCAACACTAGGTTGAGTTAGTTTGTACAACTTTCATCTAGTGAAAGTGGCACTTTATAAGTAGTTATTTTACCATTAGTATCAGTTGCATTTATTTCTAAATATAAATTCTCTTTAGAGTAATCTTTACACACTCTAGAATAATTATCTACCGCTATTGTTACTTCATTTAAATATTCTTTTAAATTTATATCTTCTTTATCAGAATTACATGAACTTATTTTTATATTTGTATTATTATGGGATTCATATAAAGTACATTCTATATTTTTATATTTTTCATTATCAATCTCACCATTATATTTTATATTAGTTATATATATTGAAGATTTTTTCTTATTATAAGCAATACTACCTGATATATTAAAATTATCACTATTATTTGATAATGTTTTAAAATTAAAATCATCATCTCTATTTAAATATAAAATTATTGAAGTTGTAATTAAAAATACTATTACTATAATTATAAATATATAAATTAATTTATTATTTCTTTTTTTAGTTTTATAATTTCCTTCTAATAAATCATTTATATCTATATTAAAATCTTTACTCATTTGTTTTATAAGTGACATATCAGGTAAATTTTTACCATTTTCCCATTTACTAACTGCTTGATATGTAACTCCGTATTTTTCGGCTAGTTGGGCTTGAGTAAGATTATTCTTTTTTCTTAAATCTTTTATAAATTTACCAATTTTTTCTTGATTCATACTGCACCTCTTAAATAATACTTATATTATACCACAACTTTATATTTTAATTTATTATATTTTTTATGTCGTTAAATATATCAATATCTAACATACCAACTTGAAACACTACTACCATAGCATCTCCAAAATAATCTATTAACTCATTTCTTAATCTTTCATAATCTATATTCATAAATTTTCCTTTAAATATTTAGCAAGTGGTATATCTGCAGGAGCCAAATCATATTCAAGAATTTTATCCACATTTACCCAAGAATATTCAAAGTGATCATGTAATTTAAAATCACCACTTATATACTCACATTCATATAATCTTAAATCTACTATCTTGTTAGGATATTCACATACATTATTAATAATAAACTTTTTTGCTTTTATATTCATTTCAAATTCTTCTTTTATTTCTCTTTCTATAGCTTGTTTTTCTGTTTCATTAGCTTCTACCTTACCTCCAGGAAATTCCCATTTACCAAATACGTTTTCATCCCCTGTAGAACGTTTAGCTAGTAATACTTTATTTTCTTTTCTTATTAGTGCGGCAACAACTGTAATCATAAATTATTCTACTTCCTTTTGTTCTAGTTTTTGTTTTACTATTTCATATTTAATTTTATCTTTTTCTCTGTTACTTACTTTTAAATATTCAAAATATTTTTCTAAACTTTCTAAATAATAGTCCCCATATTTTTCTACTTTCCATTCTTCTTTTGTATCCAAAATACATTCTACCTTTTCACTTACTATATACCAACCATTTTCTTTTTGTCTTAAATCATAATTACTCTTTAATTCCTCTAAGCCCTTTTCAGTAACAGCTAGATCTAAATCTTCTGCATCATCAAATAAATCTCTTAATACTAAAGCAGATGTTGATAATACCCAAAATTCATTTCTATCAATTTTTAAACTATTTATTAATTCTATTAATTCTTCTTTGTTCATTCTTTTATTCATAATAAACTCCTTAATTAAATTCTTTATTAACTCTATCGATAAATTCTTTTCTCATATCATTTAAAATAATATTAACTACATCTAAAGATATTTCTCTTTGATTTTTATTAGTTGTATCAAACATATAAAAATTAATCTTTTCTTTTTTAGATAATTTTTCCATATTCAATAGTGATTTATTATATTCATTTACATTATCTTCGTTTAAAAAATTTCTTTTTTCTAATGATAAATTTGCTTGATAATCCCTTTTTAAAGCAGTTAAACTATCAGTATATGTAGATATTACTATATTAATTTTTTCTTTTATTAAAGGTATATATAATTTTTTATAATCTTCATATTCTTGTAAACTCATACCACTTTTTAAAACTAATCTATCTACCCAAATAAGTCTATCAAATAATGATCTATCTATAATAATTATATCTACATTTTTATTAACCGCTTGTTCTAATTGTTTCAATACATATTTTGGAATTTCAGTATTAATTACATTTTTATATTTATCTTTTAATATTGGATAAATTTCTTTTTTATATTTTTTAGAAGTTGTAAATTCTTCTAGTACTTCAACACTAAATCCTTTTTTCTTAAAGAAATCATATAAATTATTTATGAGTGTAGTTTTTCCTGTCCTGGGTGTTCCAGTAAATTCAATAACATATGGCATTTTTTTGGTTAACACATTTTTTAATTTAAATATTTCTTCTTTTTTGTAATGAATTTTTATTAACTCTTTATACTCTTCTTCTTTTTCTTTAAATATTATATTTTTAACATACTCATCATTTGTTTCATTATTAAAAACCTGCCCTATTAATTCTTTTAACCTTATAAACATAGGTAAATTTTCATCTTCATTTTTTACTAAACTATTATAAACTTCGGTATAGTACCATTTTTGAGAATCAACCCCTCTTTTAAATGCACAAAAATCATATTCACCTTTTATTTCTGAAATTATTCTTAAATCTTCTAAATTACTTATTTTATCAGCACATACTATTGCTTTATGTCTTAAGTCTAATTTTTTCACTTCTTCTATTGTATGTTTTTTTCTTTCTTCCCAAGATAAACTTTTATCGGGTTCACTAGCTCCCATTACTAATGAAGCTATATCACTACCGAACTTGTCTTCTATATCTTCTTTAGTATATTTTGTATCTTCTACTACATCGTGTAGGTAACCTGCAGCTATTACATTTTCATCAAAACCATATTCCTCTAAAATATTTCCAACATTTATAGGATGTATAATCATAGGCTTTTCTTTATCAGATTTTCTTATTTGTCCTTTGTGAGCTTTAATAGCAAATTTTTTAGCCATAGTTTTTATTTTCATTACATACACCTCAAATTCATTATAACACAATTTTAATTGATATATTAAAAAAAGCTATATTATAGCTTATAAAAATCATTTAAATTTATATTTTATATCTCTAAAAAAATTAACTATTTTACCTCTATTAAAATAAACTAAAATTCCCGATATTGCAATAACTATTATCCATATGAGACTTTTTATAAAAGAGCTACCACTATTTCCACTTACACTACTAGAGTTTACTCCTTTTAAAGTATTTTTAGCTACACTATAAATCCCACCTTCATTTATAGCACTATACCCAGATTTTAAATACTCACTAGGATCGGATGAATATTGTCCCCCACTTATAAATCCACTATGTATATCTTTGAATGAATCAGAAAACGAAAATACATCTTTACCTGATTCACTTATAAAAGTTCCGTTCGAAATGCTCATAGAATAAATTAAACTATCATTTCCTTTTCCTAGATATTCATAAACAACATAACTATTCTTACTTTTAAACTCTCCATTACTTATATTAAGTTGAATCTTCCCTGCATAACTACTATTCGATTCTATTTGAATAGCAGTACCACTTGCTTTTATACCGTTATTATAGCCTTCTGTAGGAGTTTCATCTTTCCCATCAGAAACCACTGTAGCACCATCTATATTTAATGTTCCTGATTTTATACCTATTCCAGATTCCACTCCTGATATATATGCTTTACCTATATTAAAAGTAGAAGTTCCTGCTATATAAAGTCCATTACCAGTAGATGTAATTTCTGCATTATCTAAAATATTTACTTCAGGTGAATTGGTTTCATCCATTATTTTTCCATTTACATAAACACCTATTCCAGTACCACCGCTAGTATCATTTATTGCATTTATCTTTCCATCTAAATTAACTTCAACACCATATGATTTAGAATTTTCATGCGTTATAAAAATTCCTGACCATCCTTCTAAAGTTACATCTTTTCCAATATTAACCACACTATAATTATTATCAGATAAATTAGCACTACCTATAACCATAATGGCACCATAATTAGGTTGTGTTTCTTTTATAGTCCCTTTACCGCTTACATTTAAAGTACCACCTTGAACTAGAAAAACTTTTTCTTTAGCTGATATATCATTACCATTAAGATTTAAATTAACCGTTTTATTAATTAATAAAGTATCATCCAATACTGCATCAGAAACTAACATAATAGTATCGGTACTAGATGCATTAGCTATAGCTTCTTCTAAAGTATCATAGAATTTATCGCCTACTTTTGCCATAGGAGTAGTACTAGCATTTACAATAGGAACTATACAAAACAACAATAAACTGAATATAATTTTTTTTATCATAAAATCTCCTTTTTACTATATTAAATTTTATTATTAATATTAAAAAAAAGAACATATCGTTCTCAATTTTTATTAATTAATATCCATTGTTGTAAATAATTAACTTCTGTATTACAATATTCACATCTACTTTTAGTAGCATCTATAGAAGCTCCACAATTATGGCACTTAATAATATTTACACCATCTTTAAGTTCCAAAGTACTATTTTCATGTCTTTTTAAAGTATAAATATCTTTTATTATTTTAGATTTAATTTTATTATTATCAAAGCTCACTACCCTAACTTCTGCAGTTACTTCTACGTATAATTTATCATCTTTTTTATAATCTTTAAATTCTATATAATCAAGTACATCATAATCTATTATATTTTCATTCGTATAATAATCTTTTCTAACTTCATAATTAAGATTATTAAAGAATGTTTTTTTATCTATATTAGTTCTATTCCAAAATTTTTTTTGCTTATGATTTTGTCTATCCTTATATCTTTTTATAGGACCTATTATTATATAAGCATCTAACAAATAAAAGAAATAATATAAAACAATAGATAATATAAAACCATATATAAATATTTTAACTATATCAATATTATTAAATGTTCTTGATGTAGTTTTAATAAAAAAGTAACATAATATAATACTTATTATTAAATCTATAATCCCAGTTATTATTCTATAAGTATTGCTTCTAAGTACTCTATCGTAGTGGGACTTACTACCTAAATCTTTATCTGTATAATCTATGTTATAATGAGTTCTACAATATGGACAACCATCTATAAAATCTTTAACTAAAGCTGTCATCCCACAATTTGGACAAGTATGTTCTTTATTTTCTAACTTCTGTGAAATAAATGTATATTCTATTCTTGAATCAAACTCTTTTTCTGTGTGTACTAAAGTGTTTTTTAAATAATATTCCTTTTTGCACCTAATCCCATTTACAATATCATCATTTATTGAATTATCAGTATTTCTTTCTAATATTTTATTATCTACTATATATTTAGTTTTTATGTTTATTCCATATTCTTTTAACTTGTTTATGTGATATTGATCTGATATTAAAGACATACTACCCCATCCTATCCATTATTGCCATTATGTTATATTAATCCAAAGCTTCCTGCTCCAGCTTACAGTTGTTAGCAAGCATA
>JAFTRC010000040.1 GCA_017462455.1 Bacilli bacterium
ATCATTCCTTTAAAAATAAAACCACTGACGAATCAGTGGATTATTAATGAGATAAAACTTTACGTCCTTTTCTTCTTCTTCTATTAACAATTTTAGTTTTCATTCTAGCCATGAATCCTAATTTTTTACTTTTTCTATGATTATTTGGTTGATATGTTCTTTTCATTCGTTACACCTCCATCACTTATAATTTTTCTGCTTGCTTTATAGATTATATATTTTTTTTATGATTTTGTCAATTATTTTTGTTTTCTTTTTACTTTTTGTTGAGTATTTTCTTTTTCCTTAGATATATACTTAATTATCATTTCATTTGTAATAATTTTATCTTTAGTTCCACAGGCTTCTAAATAAGCTTCATCTTTTTTTGATAGAATTCCAATTTCTTGATTACTTAAAAATCCATATTCTTTTACAATTTTATCAATTATTTCTTTATTGTATAAAAAAGTTGGTATTTCCTGCTTTACTTTTTCTTCAACGTCATCAAAATTATAATCTTTAAATATAAATAAGGTTGATTCAAAAAAAGGTCCTGATGTATCAGCTATTATTTTTTCTTCTTCTCTAATCAAAGAACTTCCATATTGTTTTAAATATTCACAATATGCGAAATACATCAATTTATTAACACTATAAAAATTGCTGTAATATTTTTCATTACCTGTCATATTTTTATAATCAATTGACCTATTTATTATTGCGGTTGCTATATCTCTTCCTCTCATAAAAACATCACTTCCTTAGTAATTTATTATAACACACTCCCCCTACTTTTGAAAAAAAAAATATTTCCCAAACTAATTTTAATATTTCCCAGGAAATAATTTAAAAATATGAGTTATGCACATTTTTGTTAATAAATTAGATGTGAATAAAAATTATGCACAAAATAATACACTTATCAACATTTTGATTAAAATGTTCACATGTCTAAGTGGATAAAGTTATGCACAAAAATGTCGATAAATGTCGAAAAGTGTTATTTCCCAACAAAGTAAAATGTTCAAAAATAGTGTTGATAAATAAAATAGGGGATGTTAATAAACTTTTTTTTAGTATAAATGTATGTTGATAACTCGAATTTTGTTGTTTTATTTGATTTATACACACATTTTTGTTGTTTTTCGTTTGAAAATATTGTAAAATATAGGTGTATAAGTTTTAAGGAGGTTAGACAGTATGGATTTAAATAACATTTGGAATTCATTTCTAGAGAAGATTAAAGTTCAAATATCTGATATTGCATTTGAAACTTGGTTCTCAGAAACTAAATTAATAAGTTTAAATAATAAAACAGCAACTGTTTTAGTTCCTTATCATATACATAAAAAGAATTTAAGTGAAAACTATAGTGATATTATTGAAGAAGTTTTTACTGAAATTACTGGTAGTAACTTTAAATTCAATTATGTTATTGAAGAAGAAGTAGAAAATAACTTAACTGAAGATAACCAAATTATTGGTGTTCCTAATAATAATGATATATATGAATCTAATCTAGATCCTAAGTATTCATTTGAAAACTTTATGATAGGACCTAGTAATAAATTTGCGGCAACTAGTGCTTTAGCGGTTGCTGAACAACCTGGAAAAATGTATAATCCTTTATTTATATATGGATCGAGTGGGTTGGGTAAAACACATTTAATGCACTCAATTGGTAACTATATAATAAAGAATAGCAATAAAAGAGTTTTATATATAACTTGTGATAACTTTGTATCTGATTTTGTTGATATATGTAGAAAAAATACAGGATCAAATAATATGGATGCGATTAAACAATTTAAAAATAAATATAGAGATATTGATGTACTTATAATAGATGATATCCACAATTTAGTAGGGGCTACAAGTGCTCAACAAGAGTTTTTCAACACATTTAATGAACTATACAATAATGAAAAACAAATAATAATATCATCAGATAGATCTCCAGACGATATTAAAAAGTTGGAAGAACGTTTAAAAACAAGGTTTAATTGGGGATTACAGGTAAATATTTTACCACCTGATTTTAAACTTAGAATGTCTATATTAAATAAGAAAATAGAGAATAATGAACTTGCTGGAGTTGTTCCTGAAGATGTTAAGGAATATATAGCTAGTAATTGCGTAGGGGATGTGCGTAAGCTTGAAGGGGCGATAACGCGTGTATTTGCTTATGCAACTATGATGAATGGTTCTGATATAACACTTGATCTTACTGTGGATGCTTTAAAAGATTATTTTGTTAAAACAATTGTATCTAAAAACAAAATGGATCAAGTAGTTCAAATAGTTTGTGAACATTATAACTTAACGCAGGAAGAACTATTAAGTAAAAAAAGAAGTAATGATATAGCTATTCCACGTATGATAGCTATGTATATTTGTCGTGTATATCTTGATGAAAACCTAACTAAAATAGGGATTCAATTTGGCGGAAAAAACCATACAACAGTTATGCACGCAGTTGATAAAATTAAAAATGAGATACTTAAAGATGATCATTTAAATGGAGAAATTCAAAAAATGGTTAATGAAATTAGATAAATGTGGATTAGTTTTAAATATAAACTTTTTATACACACGTTAAAACACATTGAAAATAAAGGATAAAATAGGGTTATGCACATTATGAACACTAATAAAAATAATAATATATTTAAGAAAGAAGGAAGATTATGAAATTATCAATTAAACAAAAAGTATTAATGGAGCACTTAAACTACGTAATAAGAGGGATATCTAGTAAAAATCTTATTCCTATTTTAAACTGTATTAAATTTGAATTAACAAATGAAGGTTTATATTTATTAAGTACAGATAATGAACTTGCTATAAAATCTTTTATACCAGCAAGTGAAATAGATAATATAGAAGTGCAAGGAGAAATTTTAATATCAGGTAGATATATATTTGATATAGTAAGAAAACTAAGTAATGAAGTTATCAACATAGAAGAAATTATTGATTCACAAGTTTTAATTACTACGGAAACATCTTCATTTAAATTAAATTGTAATGAAGTTAATGAATTTCCTAGTATTGATTTAGAATTTACTGGTACTCCAGTACTTATGGATCAAAGAGTATTTAAAACAACAATAAATCAAACTATATTTGCTACATCTACTCAGGAGAGTAGACCAATACTTACAGGTATTAACTTTAAAATAAATGAAAATATAATGGAAGTAACGGCTACTGATTCTTATAGATTATCTAAAAAAAGAATTATTTTAGATAGTAATGTTGAAGATAATGTAGATATAATTATTCCAAGTAGAAATTTGAGTGAAATTATAAAGTTAATGAGTGACGAAGAAGAAAAAATGGAATTACACATTTTCTCTAATAAAGTTATATTTAAAATAGGTAATTTAATAGTAATGACAAGACTTATTAATGGTAATTATCCAGACACTAATAAATTGATTCCAGAAAGTTTTGAATTAAAAATAAAAATAAATCTTGGTAATTTCTATAATGCTATTGACAGGGCATCACTTTTAACAAATGCAGAAGAAAAGAACATTATTAAATTAGAAACTAAGAATGATGTTATGATTATTTCTTCAAATATTCCAGAAATAGGAAATGTAGAAGAAAAAATTAGGATAGAAAAGAATGTAGATTCTGATATTAAAATATCATTTAGTTCTAAATATATGATGGATGCTATTAAAACATTTGATAGTGAAGAGGTTGAATTATCATTTAATGGTGAAATAAAACCAATTATTATTAATTATGTGGATAATGATGATTTAACACAATTAATATTACCAATAAGAACATATTAGTAAGAAAGGAAGTTTATAATATGATATGGATTTGTGACGATTTAGTAAGAAATTTAAAAAAAGAAAATATAATAACAGAAGAAGAAGCTAATAAATTAATGGGATATATAAGAGAATGTGTGATAGAAGGACATATTTATTCTCTAGATAGATTAACTAGTGATATTACGCCTAGATTAAGAAAAATTTTAGATGAAATCTTAAAAGAAGGAAGTTATCAACAAAAATCTATAGTAGATTCTATTAAATTTGAAAGCGAAGCAACTGAAAATAGTATAAGTAATAACAAAAAATTATAAAATATGTGTATAAAACTACAAAAATCAACAATTTGTAGTTTTTTTATGCAATTTTCTATACTTATCGACATAATTCTATCTATTTCGACAAAAGTTAGGTGTATAAGAGATAGCAAGAAAGGGGGATAGTATGGAAGATTATGAAATAAGTTCAGCAACTTTAGCTATAGTTCCTTTGGGTGAAGAGATATCTAAAGTTTATGAAGAAGAAGATGAGTACATAGTACAAAAATCATCAAATAGTATTATTAAAGATAATTGTGAGTTTTATGGCAGTTCATATGAAGGTAGATGTATTGGAACTAAGAGTTTAACTGGTATTAAAACTAAATATCCTATAATAATAGAAGAGAGTAGAAATATAATATTTTTTCCAACTTCTTCAACTAGAACTAAACAAAGTACTTGGATTGCTTTAAATAAAATAAAGGACATAAGTAAAAAGAATCAAACAAGTGAAGTTTTATTTAAAAATCAAGAAAAAATAGATTTAGATATTTCAGTAAATTCATTAGAAAATCAGATTGTAAGAGCTACTATGCTGAAATCTAAATTATTTGAAAGAAAATTAGAAGAAAAAAACTAATTTTTCTTTTTTTATTGGGTAATTTGTGGTATAATGATAGTGGTGTATAGGAGTACTTAAACTTTACTAAAATCAAAAATAGGGGGCTTTAAAATGAAAAAAATGAATTTATGTATATAAAAAAGTTAAAATTACACGATTTTAGAAATTATAAAAGTTTAAATGTTACTCTTACAAAAGGAATTAATATTATATATGGGGAAAATGCTCAAGGTAAAACAAATTTGTTAGAAAGTATATATGTTTTGGGGCTTACAAAATCACATCGAAGTTTTATAGATAATAATCTTATAAATAATGAGGGAGAATATCTTACAATAGAAGGTATTGTTAATAATAACAAAATAGATAATAAACTTAATATTTATATAGATAATAAAACTAAAGTATTAAAATTTAATAATAATACTATTAAAAAGATAAGTGATTATATTTCTTTAATGAATATAATTATTTTTTATCCAGATGATTTAGAATTGATAAAAGGTTCACCACAAATAAGAAGAAAATATATTAATTTAGAATTATCTCAATTATATAGTAATTATTTTATACTTGTTAATGAGTATAGTAAAATATTAAAATTAAGAAATGAATATTTAAAGAAGATAAATAAAAGAATATCTGTAGATAAAAATTATATTGAAATATTAACAGGTTATTTAATAGATAAATCTATAATGATATATAAAATGAGAGAAAAATTTATTAAGAAAATAAACGAATATTGTGGTGATATTTATAAAGATATAATGGATTTAGAAGGATTCAGTATTAAATATAAACCTAGTATTGAATTTGATTTAAAAGATCCTAATTTAAAAGAATATTTAAAAGAAGAATATAATAAAAAATTGGATTATGATATAAAGCTTTGTTCAACTAGTATTGGACCACACAAAGATGACATAGAATTTTATCTAGGTGATAAAAACTTAAAATTCTATGGTTCACAAGGCCAACAAAGAGTAGCTGTTTTAGCTTTAAAACTAGCTGAAATAGAGATATTTAAAAAGTATAAAGATACAACTCCAATACTATTATTAGATGATATATTTAGTGAGTTAGATGATAAAAAGAAAAATAATTTGTTGAAATATATAAGTAAAAATATACAAACAATTATTACAACTACTGATTTGAATAATTTAGATCCTAAATTAATTAAGAAATCTAAATTATTTAATATAAATAATGGCAACATAATAAAGATCAAAGAGGTGAAGTTAGATGAATAATGAGACACATTATGATGCATCGGATATTCAAGTATTAGAAGGATTAGAGGCAGTTAGAAAAAGACCTGGTATGTACATTGGTACAACAGATGTTAAAGGGTTACACCACTTAGTTTGGGAAATAGTTGATAATGCGATAGATGAATCTTTAGCTGGATACTGTGATGATATTGAAGTTATTATAAATAAAGGTAATTCAATAACAGTTAAAGATGATGGGCGTGGTATTCCTGTTGATATACATCCTAAAACTAAGAAAAGTACTGTAGAAACAGTTTATACTGTACTTCATGCTGGAGGAAAATTTGGTGGAGGAGGATACAAAGTATCTGGAGGTCTTCACGGAGTTGGTGCTTCAGTTGTTAATGCCTTATCAAGTTGGGTAGAGGTAACAGTTTATAAAAATGGTAAAATTCACTATATTAAATTTGAAAATGGAGGTAAAACTACTGAACCATTAAAAGTTATAGGTGAATGTGAACCTGATAGAACAGGTACTTGGGTAACATTTAAACCAGATCCAGAAATATTTGATACTGATATTTATGATTATAATACTTTAAAAGTTAGAATTAGAGAACTTGCTTTCTTAAATAAAGGTTTAAGAATTACTTTAAGAGATGATAGAGATGAAGAAGATACAACAGGAGAAACTTTTGTTTATGAAGGTGGTATTAGTGAGTATGTTAAATTTATAAATCAAGAAAAAACACCAATTCATGAAAATATTATTCATTTAGAAGGTACTGAAGATAACGTAGTATTTGAAGTAGCTTTACAATATACAAATGGATATAATGAAAATATTTATTCATTTGTTAATAATATTAATACTCATGATGGTGGTACTCATGAAGATGGAGTTAAAAGAGCTTTAACACGTGTTATAAATAGTTATGCTAGAAAAACTAATATTTTAAAAGAAAAAGATGAAAATTTAACTGGAGACGATGTTAAAGAAGGATTAACTATGATAGTTTCTTGTAAACATCCTAATCCACAATTTGAAGGTCAAACAAAAGGAAGACTTGGAAATAGTGAAGTTAGAAAACTTGCTGATAATGTATTTAGTGAAGGATTTGAAAAGTTTTTACTTGAAAATCCAGATGAAGCAAGAACTATTGTAGAAAAGGCAATGCTTGCATGTAGAGCAAGAAATGCAGCAAAAAAAGCAAGAGAAATTACAAGAAAAAGCGATTTAGCTATGACTAATTTCTTTGGTAAACTTTCAGATTGTAAAAGTAAAGATCCAAAAGTATCTGAAATATTTATAGTCGAAGGAGATTCTGCCGGAGGAAGTGCTAAAAAAGGTAGAGACGCTATGACACAAGCAATTCTACCACTTAGAGGTAAGATTTTAAATGTAGAAAAGGCTAGACTTGATAGAGCTTTAGGTAATGAAGAAATAAGAACTATCATAACTGCATTTGGTACAGGTATAGGAGAAGACTTTAATTTAGAAAAATTAAGATATGATAAAATTATAATCATGACCGATGCCGACGTAGATGGATCACACATTCGTGTACTTTTACTAACACTTTTCTATAGATTCTTTAAACCTATAGTAGAAGCAGGGCATGTTTATGCAGCTCAACCACCATTATTTAGAATAATGCATGGTAAAACTCGTAAATATGTACTTGATGAAAAAGAAAAAGATGAATACTTAGCTACTTTACCTGATAATGTAAGAAATAGAGTAGAAATAGCTCGTATGAAAGGTTTAGGAGAAATGGATGCATCTGAACTTAATGAAACTACAATGGATATTGAAAAAAGAACACTTAGAAAAATAACAGTAGATGATTGCGTAGCTGCAGATGCTATATTTGAAAAATTAATGGGTGACGAAGTAGAACCTAGACGTGCATTTATTGAAGAAAATGCTAAATTTGTAGAAAACTTAGATATTTAGGAGGTGTAATATATGGAAAATGAAGAAAAAGTAACAGAAGAATTAGAAGAAAAACAAGAATTTGGTGGAACATTCCATGAAAGAGATAGTTTATCTGAAAATAATATAGTAAATGAAGTAAGAACTTCTTTCCTTGATTATTCAATGAGTGTTATTACATCTCGTGCTATTCCTGATTTAAGGGATGGTTTAAAACCTGTTCATAGAAGAATTTTATGGTCAATGTTTGAAGAAGGAAATACTCCAGATAAACCACATAAAAAATCAGCTACAACAGTAGGTTATGTTATGGGGCATTACCACCCACATGGAGACTCGTCTATCTATGATGCAATGGTTCGTTTGGCTCAAGATTTTAATCAAAGATATATGTTAGTTGATGGACATGGTAACTTTGGTAATATTGAAGGAGATGGAGCTGCTGCTTATCGTTATACAGAAGCAAGACTTGCTAAAATATCACTAGAACTTTTAAGAGATATTAAAAAAGATACTGTTGATATGGATTGGAACTTCGATGTTACAAGTAAAGAACCAAAAGTTTTACCATCAAGATTTCCAAACGTTTTAGTTAATGGATCAATGGGTATCGCAGTTGGTATGGCAACAAATATCCCACCACATAATTTAGGTGAAGTTATTGATGGATGTATTGCTTATATTGATAATCCTGATATAGATACTAATGGATTAATGCAATATATTAAAGGTCCAGATTTTCCAACTGGAGGTATAATTCTAGGAAATTCAGGTATTAAAAAGGCATATGAAACTGGTCGTGGATCAATTACTATTAGAAGTAGAGCTATGATAGAAGAAGAAGGAAATCATAGTAATATAGTAATTACTGAAGTTCCATATGGAGTAAATACTTTAGAATTAAAGAACAAAGTTGCTGAACTTGTTCATAATAAAGTAATAGATGGAATAGCTGATTATCACACAGATTTAAAAGATGGAGTTAAAATAACAATAACTTTAAAAAGAGATGCTAATCCACAAGTAGTATTAAATAATTTGTATAAACATACTAATTTCCAAGTAAATTATGGAATTATCCTTTTAGTTATTGATGATGGAACTCCAAGAACTTTAGGATTAAAAGATATAATTGCTAAATATATTGAACATCAAAAAGAAGTAATTATAAGAAGGACTAAATTTGATTTAGAAAAAGCAGAAAATAGAGTTCATATATTAGAGGGTTATAAAATAGCTCAAGATAATATTGATGAAGTTATTCAAATAATTAAATCAGCTAAGAGTGATACAGAAGCTAAAGAAAAATTAATGTCTAGATTTGGTTTAACTGAAATTCAAACAGATGCTATATTAGAATTGAAATTAAGACGTTTAACTGGACTAGAAAGAGAAAAAATCGAAGCAGAACTTGCTGAATTATTAAAACTTATTGCAGAATATAGAGAAATTTTAGCTGATATGAATAAAGTATTAGAAATAATTAAGAATGAAATGCTTGAAATTAAAGATAAATATTCAGATGAAAGAAGAACATCTATAGATATGACAGCTATTGATTATATCGATGATGAATCATTAATTCCAGTTGAAGATTTAGTTATTACTTTAACTAATAAAGGTTACATCAAACGTGTTGAAAGTGATACTTATAAAGCTCAAAATAGGGGTGGCGTAGGTATTAAAGGAATGGCAACAAATGAAGAAGACTTTGTTGAAAACATCCTATCCATGACAACACATGACTACATAATGTTCTTTACTAATAAAGGTAAAGTATATAGAATGAAAGGTTATGAAGTTCCTTTATTTAATAGACAATCTAAGGGATTACCGATAATTAATCTATTACCTTTAGAAAAAGATGAAAAAGTTAATGTAATGTTAAAAGCTACGCCAAAAGATGTACCAGCGTATGTTGTACTTTGTACACAAAAAGGTATAATTAAGAGAACTAATATAGAAGAATTTGAAAATATTAGAACAAATGGTAAGATTGCTATTACATTGAAAGAGGACGATGAACTTATTTCAGCAAAAATTACTGAAGGAAATGCAGAAATATTAATCGCATCTTCAAATGGTAGATTAATTAGATTCAATGAAAATGAAGTAAGAATCATGGGAAGAACTGCATCAGGTGTTAGGGGTATTGATGTAGGAGATGGAGTAGCTGTTGGTATGGAAATATCTTCAGAAAAAGATGATGTATTAGTTGTTACTGAAAAAGGTTATGGTAAAAAGACAAATATTGACCAATACAGAATGACTCATAGAGGAAGTAAAGGAGTTAAAGCACTTAATGTTACTGAAAAAAATGGAAATATAGTTTCATTCAAGATAGTAAATGGTGAAGAAGATTTAATGATTATTACAGATAGTGGAATAATTATTAGATTACCACTTTCTCAAGTTTCATCTACTGGTCGTGTTGCTCAAGGTGTTAAATTAATTAATTTAAAAGATAATCAAAAGGTAAGTACAATAGCTATTATTGAACATGCTGAAGAAAAAACTGAATCAGAAGAGCAACAAACATCAGAACAATCTCAAGAAACTACTGAAAATATTAATAATTCAGAAGAATAATAAAAGAATGTTTCACGTGAAACATTCTTTTATTTATATTCAATAATATTTCCTGGGAAATAAATTTACAATATTCAATGTTTCACGTGAAACATTGGTATAAACTAAATATAAATAATAATTATATTTGTAATAAAAATATGTAAAATTTATATGTTTCACGTGAAACATATAAATAAAGTATTGATATTTTTTTTTATTTATAATATATTATTAATGCACAACATTTATATTTGAATCAGGTCAGAGTTGGAAGACAGCAGCCTTAAGAATCCCTAAATGTGTGTGCTTTTTTTATACAATTTTATAAATAAACTAATGTTTCACGTGAAACATAATACAATATTTCATGTAAAATAATTAAAATATGCAAAAAAGAATTAATAAAAAATCAAACATGTTCCACGTGGAACATTAAAATATAATAATAAATTAATTAAATAATAATACATAATTCAATGTTTCACGTGAAACATTGAATTAAAATTAAATTGTAAATAACAAACAAAATATAAATAATCAAAATAAATAATAATTTTATAAGTAAATTAATAATAAAAACTATGTTTAACGTTAAACATAGTTTAAAAATAAATTAAATATTAAATAAAATATAAAAATATTATAATTTATGAGTTTTTATAATATAATATTTCTAGAACTTATCAATGTTTCACGTGAAACATTGATAACATAAATTAACTAAATAAAAATTTAATTAATATTTTATAAAAAATATAATAAATTAAATAAAATATTTCCTGGGAAATAAATAAAATATATGTTTCACGTGAAACATTGGAGGTAAAAATGAATGAATATTATATGAATATTGCTATAAAAGAAGCAAAAAAAGCTTATAAATATGAAGAAGTACCAGTAGGGGCTGTAATAGTAAAAAAAAATAAATTAATTGCTAAAGCATTTAATAAAAAAGAAAAAACAAAGAATGTTACTAAACATGCAGAAATAATTGCTATCTCACACGCATGTAAAAAATTAAAAAATTGGAGATTGGATGAATGTGAAATTTATGTAACCATGGAACCATGTATGATGTGTTCTGGAGCAATAAAACAATCTAGAATAAAAAAAATAGTATACGGGGTTAAAAACGAAAATTATGGATCCACAGAACAATTAAAAAATGTAGAAATTATTTCCCAAGTGTGTGAAAAAGAGTGTAGAGAATTAGTTCAATCATTCTTTAAAAAAAGAAGATAACGTCTTTTTTTTTTACTTGTAAAAGTGTATAATATTATTAGATTTGAGGTGGAATATGTATCAAGCACTTTATAGAAAATATAGACCAAAATCATTTGAAGATGTAGTAGGTCAAAAAGTAATAATTAAAACATTAACTAATAGTATTGTGAATGATAAAATTAGTCATGCTTATCTATTTACTGGACCTAGGGGTACTGGAAAAACAAGTATAGCTAAGATACTGGCTAAAATAGTTAACTGTGAATCTTTAGATCATACAACGCCTTGTAATAAATGTGTAAGTTGTACACAAATTAATAATAAACAAAATACAGATATAATAGAAATAGATGCTGCTTCAAATAATGGAGTAGATGAAATAAGAGAATTAAGAGATAAAGTAAGTTTAGTTCCATCTTTTGGAAATTATAAAGTTTATATAATAGATGAAGTCCATATGTTAACAACAGCTGCTTTTAATGCTTTACTTAAAACATTAGAAGAACCTCCAAAACATATAATCTTTATACTTGCAACAACAGAACCACATAAAATACCATCGACAATACTTTCTAGATGTCAAAGATTTGATTTTAAAAAGATAAGTATAAATGATATTAAAACTAGATTAAATTATATTTGTGAACAAGAAAATATAATTATTGATGAAGATTCAATTGAATTAATAGGTAAATTATCTGATGGTGGTATGAGAGATTCAGTAAGTTTACTTGATCAATTAACTGCTTATACAACAGAGAAAATAACAGTTAATGATGTTAATGATGTATATGGAACAATAACAGAACAAGAAATAAGTGAGTTATTAACTTTAATATTTAATAATAAATTAAGTAATGTATTTGATTTAATCACACAATATGATGAAGATGGTAAAAACTTAACTAAAATAATAGAAACAATAATAGAATTTTTAAAGAATACTTTAATATATTATAATAGTTCAGAGTATTTTGAAAGCGAAGAAAAGAAAAAGTTATATGAAAGTATGTGTAACTTAATAACTGAAGATCAAATCTATAACACAATCCAAATATTACTTGATTCTATAAAATCTAGTAAAAATACTAATAATGTTAAATTAATATTTGAATTATCTATAATAAAAATACTAAATTTAAAGAAAGAAAAAGTAATAGTTCAAAAAGAAGTTATAGAACCTCAAATACAAGTATTAGAAGAAAAGAAAAAAATAGTAACAGAAACAAAAATAGAGAAGAAAGAAACTAATGATAAAGTAAAAGAAAATATAAAAAACTTAAAGAAAATAAGAATAAATAATACTTTATCTAAATTTAATAAACAAGAATTTGTAACATTTAAAAAAGACTTAGATAATATAAAAGAACTTTTGATGGATCCAGATTATAGTTCAGTAGTATCTTTAATACTTGATGGAGAACTAAAAGCAAAAGGTAGTCAAAATTTGTTATTTGTTTACAAATTAAAGAACTTAGAAGAATGTTTTAATCTTTCACTCATTCAAATAGAAAAAGCTCTAAAAAGGGTATTTAATGAAGATTTAAGACCAATAGCTGTATCAGAAGAAGAGTGGGAACCAATAAAAATAGAATTCAATAAACATATGAAATCTAAAACAAATGCTTATGAATATAAAGAAGAAACTATATCATTAAAAGAAATATATGATATAAAAGATAAAGAAACTACTTCAAATACAAATGAAATAGAAGAAATATTTGAAGATATGATAGTTTATAATTAGAAAGAGGGAAAAAATATGAATATGCAAGCAATGCTTAAACAAGCACAAAAATTACAAAAGGATATGTTAGCTACACAAGAAGAAATTAATAATAAAGAATTTACTGGTAAATCTTCAATAGTAACAGTAAAAATGAATGGTAAAAAAGAATTACTAGATGTAAAAATTGATATGGATCAAATAGAAGCTGATGATGTAGAATTACTACAAGACATGATTACAGTAGCTTTTAATGATGCTATGAAACAAATAGATAAAGAAACTGAATCAAAAATGGGTAAATATACTCAAGGAATGCCAGGTTTATTCTAATGAAATATCCTAGTACTATATTAAATTTGATAGAGTGTTTTAAAAGACTTCCTGGGATAGGTGAAAAAACTGCGGAAAGACTTGCTTTATCAGTTTTAGATATTGATGAAGAAACAATATCTTTATTTTCAAAATCACTTAAAGATTCCAAAACTAAAATAAGAAGATGTGAAACTTGTAATAATTTAAGTGAATCTGAAACATGTGAAATTTGTAAAGATAAAAGTAGAAATAAAGAAATATTATGTGTAGTAGAAGAACCAAAAAATATTATTTTATTTGAAAAATTAAATATATTTGATGGGTATTATCACGTACTTGATGGTTTAATCTCACCAATAGATGGTATAAATCCTGAAGATATTAATCTTTCAAATTTAATAGATAGAGTAAAAAAAGATAAAATAAAAGAAATTATACTAGCTTTAAAGCCAAGTGTAGAAGGAGAAACAACATCACTTTATATATCTAAAATATTAGAAGGAACAGGTGTTAAAATATCTAAAATAGCTCATGGAATACCAATGGGAGCAGAAATAGATTATGTAGACTCTCTAACACTAGAAATGGCTTTAGAAAATAGAAGATATATGGACTAATAATAATTCATAAATAATTATTTTAAACATATTATAAATTGGGTGGACAAATATGTTAAAAATATTGTTTAAAATAATAAAACGAATTGTTATTAGTTCTTTTTTGTTATATGGATATAATCTACTTGTACAACCTATAGGTTTAATAATACCTATAAATGTATTTACCGTAGGAGCACTTTCAATACTTGGAGTACCTGCCTTACTTTGTTTGATATTTATAATGGTGTTGATATATTAAATGAATTTCTATTAAATAATGCTTTAAATCGTAAAATTTGACATCTAATACAGTTTATGATAGTATACATATCAATTAAGGGTGGATTTATATAAAAGAAAATATAAAAATAAAAAAATATTTATTGGAATTAAGTGAACAGTTAAAACAACAATTAAAACAAAAAAGAGTTGTTTGTGGTTTCAATGAAGATGCTTATGGTAGAGCTGTTGTGACAACAGGTATTCCTAAAGAATATAAAGAAGGAGTAATAACATACGAAGATAAAAAAACAGTAAGTTATGAAGACCACATTATTAGTGAATTTCAACGAAGTGCAACAAGAAGAAGATAATTTATATGATTTTTGCTTTAGTTTAAAAAATTTAAATAAAATAAATATTTGAATAGCTTAATTGCTATTTTTTTCTTATTTTAAAATAATTTAAATGTATGCTATAATATATATGACTTTGTTTGGAGGTGTAAGTATGTTAGATGATTTTAGTTTAGAACAAAACATAGTTTATAAAATTTTAATTAATTCAGTTAAGAATAATAAGTATAGCCATGCTTATCTAATTGAAACTAATGGTTATTCTAAAGGATTAGATTTAGCCTTAGCTTTTGCTAAATACTTACTATGTCCAAATAGTTATAGTAATAATGAAAAATGTGGTAATTGTAGTCAATGTATGAATATTGATAAAAATGAATTTATAGAACTTAAAATAATTGATTCAGAAGGACAATGGATAAAAAAGAGTCAACTTGAAGAATTACAAGATGCTTTTTCTAAAAAGTCTGTTGTGGGAAATAAAAAAGTTTATATAATTAATAAAGCAGAAAAGTTAAATGTTGCTTCTTCTAACTCTTTATTAAAGTTTTTAGAGGAGCCAGAAGAAGGAATAATAGCTATATTAATAACTGAAAATATGTATCAATTATTAAGTACGATAGTATCTAGATGCCAAGTTTTATCTTTAAAAAATAAAATGAATCTAGATAATCTTTCAACAAAAGATAGACTAGCTCATTATCTAAGTAATAATAAAGAAGATATAGAAAACTTTATAAACAATGAAGAAAGTATAAGTAAAATAGAAAAAGTAATAGAATTTATAAAGTATTATGAAGAGAATCATTCTAACACATTAATTTATATAAATAAACTTTGGAATGAACACTTTAAAGAAAAAAAAGAAATATATAATGCTTTTACTATGATGTTGTTATTTTATAAAGATGTTTTAAATTTAAAGCTAGGTAAAGTTATAGAAATATATACTGATTATGTAAATGATGTAAATATGATAGAAGAAAAAAATAATTTAGATGAAATAACTAGTAAAATAAATGTTATAATGGATTTGAGAGAAAAGATTAAATTCAATATAAATAGTAATTTATTAATGGATAAGTTAATCATCGAACTTGGAAGGTGTGATGAAAAATGATAGAAGTAGTAGGTGTTGCATTTAAACCAAATAAAAAAGTATACTATTTTTCTCCTAATGGAATGAAAATAAAAAAAGGTATAAACGTTATTGTTAAAACTGAAAGAGGATTACAGTTTGGTACTGTTGAGATAGCTAATACTGAAATAGAAGAATCTAAAATAAAAAATTCATTAGCTGAAGTAATAAGAATAGCTTCTAAAAAAGATTACGAAAAACATATTAAGAATGTTAATGATGCGAAAAAGGCTTTAAAAAATTGTAAAGGATTAGTAGAAGAATATGGTTTAAATATGATGATATTGGATGCTAATTATACATTTGATAGAAGTCAATTGTTATTCACATTTCTTGCTGATAATAGAGTTGATTTTAGAAAACTTGCTAAAGATCTAGCTAATACTTATAAAACTAGAATAGAGTTAAGACAAGTAGGAGTTAGAGATAAAGCAAAAGAAATAGGGGGATATGGTTCTTGTGGTAGAGAATTATGTTGTTCTAAATTCTTATGTGATTTTGATTCAGTATCAATAAACATGGCTAAAAATCAGAATATAGCTTTAAATCCTACAAAGATAAATGGTGTATGTGGAAGACTACTTTGTTGTTTAAAATATGAGGATGAGTGCTACAAAGAATGTAGTAAAAAGCTTCCTAAAATAGGTAAAAAAGTAGAAACTGAATTCGGTGAAGGTAAAGTTATTAGTACAGATATTTTAAAACAAACATATAGAGTAGATGTTAAAGACCATGGTATAGTGGAAGTTGATGTAAATGAAGGTAACTAATTATTTACTTGGATATAAAGATTTAAAAATAGTACAAGATAATGAAATGTTTAACTTTTCACTTGATTCAGTATTGCTTCCAAATTTTGTAACTATCAATAAAAAAATAGATAGAATACTAGATATAGGATGTGGTAATGCTCCTATACCTTTAATTCTTTCTACCAAAACGAATGCTAAAATAACAGGCGTAGAAATACAAAAAGAAGTATATGATTTAGCTTTAGAATCAGTTAATATCAATAAAAAAGAAGATCAAATAACAATCATTAATAAAGATATAAATGATTATTATAAAGAAATAGAAACTGACTTCTATGATGTAATTACTTGTAATCCACCATTTTTTAAATACATAGAAACATCTAATATAAATAAAAATGATTATAAGACAATTGCTAGGCATGAAGTTAAATTAAATCTTAATCAACTATTTACTATAGCTAAAAAACTACTTAAAAATAATGGTGTTATAGCTATTGTACACAGACCTGAAAGATTTGTAGAAGTAGTAGAAGAAATGAAAAAAAATAATATAGAACCTAAAAGAGTTCAATTTGTTTATCCAAAAAAAAATATGGAAGCAAATATAATGTTAATAGAAGGAAGTAAAAATGGTAAGCCTGGACTTAAAATTTTACCTCCTATTTATAGTCATCAAGATAATGGTGAATATACTAAAGAAGTAAAAAAATATTTTGAATAGAGGTGATAATATGTCACAAAAAAGTTATGATAATACTCCAACTTTGTATCTTATTCCAACTCCAATAGGAAATATGGAAGATATAACTATAAGAGCAGTTAATACATTAAAAATGGTTGATGTAGTTTTTTGTGAAGATACTAGAGTAACCGGACAATTATTAAAATATCTTGATATTAGTAAAAAATTAATATCTAGTCATAACTATAATGAAGCAAATAATAAACAAAAATTACTTGAGTATTTAAGTAGTGGTTCAAGTGTTGGACTTGTTAGCGATAGAGGGACTCCTATAATAAGTGATCCTGGATATGAACTAGCAAAATTTGCAATAGAAGAAGGGTATAATGTAGTAAGTCTTCCTGGCGCTACTGCTTTAATTCCAGCACTTACTTCATCAGGAATAAGTCCTATGCCATTTTACTATTATGGATTTTTAAATAGTAAAGATAGTGCTAGAAGAAAAGAATTAGAATTCTTAAAAAATATAGATGCTACATTAATACTTTATGAAGCGCCTCATCGTATAAATAAGACATTAAAAGATTTGGGAAATATTTTGGGAAATAATCGAAAAATAAGTATTTCCCGAGAAATAACTAAAAAATATGAAGAAATATATAGGGGAACTATTGGTGAATTAATAGAACAAAATAATGAATATAAAGGTGAACTTGTAGTAGTTGTTGAGGGAAATAAAAAAACTACAGAATATAAAACTTTAACAATAGAAGAACATGTTAATCTTTATATTGAAGATGGTAAAAGTTCTATGGATGCAATTAAGATAGTTGCTAAAGAACGTGGTATGAAAAAAAGTGAAGTTTATGATATTTACCACAATATAGAAAAGAAGTGATAAAATGAAACTTATAGTAGGTTTAGGAAATCCAGGTAGAGAGTATAATAAAACTAGACATAATATTGGTTTTATGTGTATAGATAAAATTGCTGAATACTTTAAAGTGGATTTTGATTCAAATAAATTTAATGGATCTTATACACAATTTAATCATAATGGAGAAAAAATAATTCTATTAAAGCCTGGGAAATATATGAATCTATCAGGAGAAGTAGTAAGAGATTTTGTTAACTTCTTTAAAATAGATATAGAAGATGTACTTATCATTTGTGATGATTTAGATACAAAGGTAGGAACTTATAGACTTCGTTATAAAGGCTCTAGTGGTGGACATAATGGCCTTAAAAATATAGAACTACATTTATCTACTAAGGATTATAAAAGAATTAAAGTAGGTATATCAAATGATAAAAATATTGATACCAAAGATTATGTATTAGGTAAATTTACTAAAGAAGAAATAGATTTAATTAATCCTATAATAGATAAAATGCCTAATATTATTGAAGACTATTTAAAATTACCATTTGATAACGTGATGAATAAGTATAATTAATATATAATTTGTATTAAGTAGGTGAAGTTATGAAAGATATAAAAATTATAAAAGAATTAGAAAAATTATTAATAGTAGGAAAAATTCAATTTAAATTATATGATGGTGAACTTTTAACTGAAGATGAATTAAAAATTTTAGCTTCAGCACCAGATGATGAAATACTATTAGGATTACAATTAGTGGCATCAGATAGATTACAACTAGAAAAAGAAACAAAATTAAATAATTTAAAATGCAATGTTGTAAGATTAAATTTATTACGCAACCCAAAACACAAAAAATCAAGATAATTAATTAAAATTATAAAATGATACCAAAGTGTATCATTTTGTCGTTGGAAAGGAGGAAGAATAATGAGTTTCTTTAATAATATATTAAATGAGTTAGATGGGGATTCAGTTTATGGTTTAACACCTGAACTAAAAGGTTTATTTTTATACAAGAAGTTTAAAAAAGAAAACAAAAGTATAGTGTGCATAACTTCAACTATATATGAAGCTAATAAACTATATCAAATATTATTAAATTATACAGATAAAGTATCTTTCTTTCCAATGGATGATTTCTTAACTAGTGAAGCGCTTGCAATAAGTCCAGAGTTTAAATTTACTAGACTTGATACTTTAAATACATTACTAGAAGAAAATAGAATAGTAATAACTAACTTAATGGGATTTTTAAGATTTTTACCTAGTCCTAAAGATTATAAAAATTCATATTCTAAAATAAAATTAGGTGATGAAATAAGAATAGAAGATTTAGTATCTAATTTATATAGAATAGGTTATAAAAGAGAATCTTTAGTTAATAAAACAGGTGAAATGGCAGTACGTGGATTTATAATAGATATATTTCCAATTAATTATAGAAATCCTATCAGAATAGAGTTTTGGGGAGATGAAATAGAAAGAATTAGTGAGTTTGATATTGATACTCAAATTTCTAAAGATAGACTAGATGAAGTAATAATCACTCCAACGACTGAGTTCATAATTGATAAAGAATTAGAAGAAGAACCTAAACATAGACAATTAATTAATTATATAACACCTTCTTCTATATTAGATTATTTAGACAATCCTATAATTTTTTATGATGATAAGAAATCTATAGAAAAAAGTTTTGAATTATTAACTGAAGAAATAAATGATTATAAAAAAAATAATGAATTAAGTAGTAATACTAAGTTTATGTTTGATTTAGAAAAAAGTTATAAATATCAAGAAATAGACTTTGTATCATTTGATAATAAAACTAATTCAAATAAAAGTATTAAATATCAATCTTTTGAGCTTGATAATTTTATTGGTGGTATGGATTCTATTAGTAAAAGACTTAATAGTTATATAAAAGAAGGCAAAACTGTTATAGTTTGTTTATCTGATAGATATAAAGTTAATAAATTAGAAAGTGAACTTGTAAGTGATAATATCGTTATTACAAGTATTAACGATATAATAGAAAATAAAATAAACCTTGTTGTTAGAAAAATAAATAGTGGATATATAATAGGTAACTATATAGTAGTATCTGAAAAAGAATTATTTAATAAAAAAGAAAGTGGAGTTGCTTATAAATCTAATTTTAAGATGGGTTCTAAAATTAGGGATATAAATAAACTTAATATTGGAGATTATGTTGTACATGTAGTTCATGGTATTGGTATTTATAGAGGTATTAAAACTTTAACTAAGAATGGACTTAAGAAAGATTATTTAACTATTGAATATAAAGGTGAAGATAAACTATATATTCCTGTTGAAAAGTTAGAGTTTATAAATAAATATTCATCTAATGAAGGAGCAGTTCCTAAAGTAAATAAATTAGGTGGGACTGAATGGACTAAAACTAAACTACAAATAAAGAAAAAAATAGAAAGTATAGCTGGAGATTTATTAAAACTATATTCTGAAAGAGAAATGGCTATTGGATATGCTTTTGATAAAGATACAGAAGAACAAATAGAGTTTGAAAAGAATTTCCCATATATAGAAACTAAAGATCAATTAAAAGTTACAGAAGAAATAAAAAAAGATATGGAAAAAAGTATTCCTATGGATAGACTTTTATGTGGTGATGTTGGATATGGTAAGACTGAAGTAGCATTTCGTGCTATATTTAAAGCTATTATGTCTAATAAACAGGTATTGTTCTTATGTCCAACAACTATTCTTTCTCAACAACATTTCAACAACGCTATAGAGAGATTTAAAGAATTCCCTGTAAGAATAGAACTATTAAATAGATTTATACCTAAGAAAAAACAAAATGAAATAATTAGTGATTTAAGTGAAGGTAAAGTAGACTTACTTATTGGAACTCATAGAATATTAAGCGAAGATATAGTGTGTAAAAGACTTGGATTACTTGTTATAGATGAAGAACAAAGATTTGGAGTTAAACATAAAGAAAAAATTAAATCTTATAAAAATAACATAGATGTCTTAACACTTAGTGCTACTCCAATACCTAGAACTCTTCAAATGTCACTTGCTGGGGTAAGAAGTTTATCTTTGATAGAAACTCCACCAGTAGATAGATATCCTATACAGACTTATGTATTAGAAGAAAATAAAAATGTAATTAAAGATGCAATATATAAAGAACTCGCAAGAGATGGTCAGGTATTTATACTTTATAATGATATAGCTACTATGGAAGAAAAAAAGAGAAGTTTAGAATATCTAGTTCCAGAAGCACGTATTATATGTGGGCATGGTAAAATGAAAAAAGAAGAACTTGAAGATGTAATGTATAAGTTCATGAATAAAGAATATGATGTTTTACTTTGTACTACAATTATTGAAACAGGTATAGATATACCAAATGTTAATACATTAATTATAATAGATGCTGATAGATATGGACTTTCTCAACTATATCAAATAAGAGGTAGAGTAGGTAGAAGTAATAAAATAGCTTATTCTTATTTAATGTATAATAAAGGTAAGATTTTAAGTGATATAGCTAAAAAAAGATTAAATGTTATAAAAG
Organism: Bacilli bacterium; assembly: GCA_017462455.1. Classification (GTDB taxonomy): domain Bacteria; phylum Bacillota_I; class Bacilli_A; order RF39; family UBA660; genus UMGS1613. The sequence continues at coordinate 21,851 of JAFTRC010000040.1, forward strand.
AATTTACAGAACTTGGTAGTGGTTTTTCAATCGCTATGAGAGACTTATCTATAAGAGGAGCAGGAGATATACTAGGTCAAGAACAATCTGGTTTTATAGATACAGTAGGTGTAGAGTTATTTCTTGATATGTTAAATGAAGAAGTAAGTAAATTAAAAGGTATTAAAATAGAAAAAGAAGAAGCAGATACTCAACCTTTAATTGAAGTAGAAACCACTATAGATGATAAGTATGCTAAAGAAGAAGATTTAAAAATTGAAATACATCAAAAAATTAATAAAATTGATTCTATAGAAAGTTTAAATAAAACAAAAGAAGAATTAGAAGATAGATTTGGTATATTGGATGAAAATGTAATTATTTATATGTATGAAGAATTATTCGAAAAGCAAATAAGATCTTTAAACATAAAGAATGTTAATCAGACTAAGAATTTTGTTGCAATAACACTTTCTAAAGAATTAACTAAAAATATAGATGGCGAATTACTTTTCTTAGATGTTATATCTTTAACAAGAAAGTTTAGATTTTCTATGAGAAATGATGAACTTACAATTACTCTTGATACAGTTGGACTTGATAAACATTTTATTTATTATTTAATCGATATGCTAGATATATTAAAAAAAGCAATTAAATCAAATTAATTGTTTTTTGTTTATTTACAAAATAAATTATGTTATAATTTTAATGTAGGAAGGAGAATAAAAATGGAAGAAAAGAAAAATAATAATATTTTAACTATAGTTTTATTTGTTTTATTATTGATTGCAGTTGGTGTGATAGGTTATTTATTTGGAAGCAATAATGCTAAAGATAATAATAACAATAATGGAGGTAATACAACAGAAGAAAAAGAAAATAATCAAGACGAATCAAACAACGTAGATGAAGAAGAAAATATAATAACCCCTGTTAGTTATACTCCAAAGTGTGCAAATGATAATCAACAGAATTTACAAGTAGATATTGATGAAAATCAATATAACAACATTGTTGAATATATTAGTAACCAACAAAATGTTAAAATTACTTTAAATTATTGTGATGAAAATTCGGAGACTGAAATAGATGGTGTTGCACACTTTGATTTAGCTGAATACACATTGAGTGATTCTGAAAAAAATAGTGCATTAAGTGAACTTGTTAATAAAAGTCATGGCTTAGGAAGTGGTGGACTAGGTGGGGGTCCATGTGTTCCATTTACAACGATAAGTTATACAAGAAATAATAATTCATATTTTATAAAATATTGGGGAAATATAGTAAGTGACTGTAATGATGGAAATATATATAAAATAATTGATAAAACAGCAACTACCCCAGAATCACAAGAATATTGTCATTATTCTATTGAAAGTTTAGGTTCTACAATAAATAATATAACTAAATATGAAATATAATGATGTAAAGCAGGGAAAATTTTATTGATTTTACTTGCTTTTTTTATATGTTTTATAATACAATTATGTTAGATAGTACAAGTGTATATGTACTATAAAAGGAGGAATCATGGAAAAAGTGAAATTTGTCCAAATTGGATGTGGTAAGATGTCTATCTATACTATGAGATATGCTATTGAAAATGGATATGAGATAGTAGGAGCTGTAGACATTAATCCAGAAGTAGTAGGTAAGGATGTAAGTAGTGTTATTGGATGTGAAGAAGTAGGAGTAACAATAAGAAATGTTAACGAATTAGATTCTTTGTTAAAAGAAGTTAAACCTGACATAGCTATTGTTACTACAATGAGTTTAATGACTGACTTAGAAGAAGTTTTAATGACTTGTGCTAAAAATGGAGTAAATGCTATTACTACTTGTGAAGAAGCATTCTACCCAGCTAATTCATCTCCAAGAATAACAGAAGAATTAGATAAAGTAGCTAAAGAAACTAACTGTACTATTACAGGTAGTGGATATCAAGATGCTTTCTGGGGTAATTTAATTACTACTTTAGCAGGAGCTACTCATAATATTACAAAAATAAAAGGTTCTTCTTCTTATAATGTAGAAGATTACGGTATCGCACTTGCTAAAGCTCATGGAGCAGGCCTTACTTTAGATGAATTTGATAAAGAAGTTGCAAGTCTTGATAGAATGAGCGAAGAAGAAAGACAAGAAATAATAGAAAAAGGAGAATTTGCTCCTAGTTATATGTGGAATACTAATGGATGGTTATGTGATAAATTAGGGTTAACACCTATTCATCAAACTCAAAAATGTGTTCCTATGACTCATGATGAAGATATTTATTCATCAACTTTAAATATGACAGTTAAAGCAGGAGATGCTACAGGTATGAGTGCTGTTGTAACTACTGAGACTAGAGAAGGAATTATAATAGAAAGTGAATGTATTGGTAAAGTATATGCAGAAACTGATTGTGATAAAAATGAATGGACTGTCTATGGGGAACCAGATACTACATTTGTTGTAACAAGACCAAATACAGTAGAACTTACTTGTGCTTCTATAGTTAATAGAATACCTGATGTATTAAAAGCACCTGCTGGGTATGTTCCAACTTCAAGAATGGGAGAATTAAAGTATCAAAAAAAGGCTGAATAAGCCTTTTTATTTTATTATAAATTTATCATTATCAATGTCTATTGTAATAGTTTCGCCAAAATTGATATTGTCTTCAATGATATTATTGGCAAGTAAGCTTTCAATATTTTTGCTTACAAATCTTTTCATAGGTCTAGCACCATACTTCTCATCATAAGAATTATCAATAATATATTTTTTAGCTTCATCAGTAAGCTTAATATTAATATGCATATTTGATAGTCTATCTTCAATATTTTTAATAATATTATCTAGTATATCATATAAAACTTCTTTACTTAATGGATTAAATACAATTATTTCATCAATTCTATTTATAAATTCAGGTTTAAATGTATGTCTTAATTCAGTCATTACAAGTTCTTCTGAATTATCAATATTCTCTAATATATATTCACTACCTAAATTAGATGTCATAATAATTATTGTGTTTTTAAAGTCAACTGTTCTACCTTGAGAATCTGTGATTCTTCCATCATCAAGTATTTGAAGTAATATATTAAATACATCTTTATGAGCTTTTTCAATTTCATCAAATAAAACTATACTATATGGATTTCTTCTAACTGCCTCAGTTAATTGTCCACCTTCATCATATCCTACATATCCTGGAGGAGCCCCAACAAGTCTTGATACGGAATGAGATTCCATATATTCACTCATATCAATTCTAACTATGTGTTTTTCGTCATCAAATAGTTCACTAGCTAAAGTTCTAGCTACTTCAGTTTTACCAACTCCTGTAGGTCCTAAAAATATAAATGAACCAATAGGTCTACTCGGATCTTTAATACCAGCTCTAGCTCTTTTAATAGCTTCACTTACAAGGTCTAAAGCTTTATCTTGACCTTTAACTCTTTTTGCCATATTTTCTTTTAAATTGAGTAGCTTTTCTTTTTCTCCACCAACTAATTTACTTACAGGAATATTAGTCCATTTAGAAACAATACTAGCAATTGATTCATCATCAACACTATCACTTAATATTTCATTTTTGTTTTTACTATTTAATTCATCTAATTCCTTTTGTAACTTAGGAAGAGTACCATGTCTAAGTATAGCAGCTTTTTCATAATCATAATTATCTTCAGCTTTTTCTAATTCAAAAGTAGTTTTTTCAATCTCTTCTTTTTTCTTACTTATTTTATTATTGATATTTCTTTCATCTTCCCAATCATTTCTTAATTTTTGCTCTTTTTCTTTTAAAGTATTTAATTTTTCGTTAATCTCATTAATTCTATTTTTAGAAAGTTCATCTTTTTCTTTCTTTAGAGCTTCTTTTTCTATTTGTAATTGCATAATTTCTCTAGTTAATGTATCAAGTTCAACTGGTACTGATTCCATTTGTACCTTTATTGTCGCACATGCTTCATCAACTAAGTCTATTGCTTTATCAGGTAAGAATCTATCTGTAATATATCTATCTGAAAGGGTAGCAGCAGCTACCAAAGCTTTATCTTTGATATTAACTCCATGATATACCTCGAATCTAGATTTTAAACCTCTAAGAATTGTTATAGTATCTATTACAGTTGGAGCTTGAACTAATACTTTTTGAAATCTTCTTTCTAAAGCTCCATCTTTTTCAATATATTTTCTATATTCATTTAAAGTAGTAGCTCCTATACAAAGTATCTCACCACGAGCTAGCATTGGTTTAAGTAAGTTACCTGCATCCATCGCGCCTTCTAAAGCCCCAGCTCCTACAATTAAATGGATTTCATCTATAAAAAGAATTATTTTTCCATCAGACTCTTTTATTTCTTTTAAAACAGCTTTAAGTCTTTCTTCAAATTCACCACGATATTTAGCCCCAGCAATTAAAGCTCCCATATCTAGTTCCCAAATTGTTTTATCTTTTAGACTATTTGGAACATCTCCTTTAACTATTCTATTAGCTAAACCTTCAACGATAGCAGTTTTACCAACTCCAGGCTCACCAATTAATACAGGATTATTTTTTGTTTTTCTTGATAAAATTCTTGTGATGTTACGTATTTCTTCGTCTCTACCAATTACTGGATCTATTTTACCATCTTTAGCAGCAGCAACAATATCTCTACCATATTTTTCTAAAACATTTTCTAATGATTCTCCAAAAGGATTATTATTCATTTCCATCACCTCAATAAACATTATACTCAAATTTTAGCACTTGTCAAGTGAGAGTGCTAAAATATTATATGAATATAGTATTATTTTAGAATAAATATTTAATTTTAATACAAAATAAATCTAGGAGGAATTTATGAAAGCAACTGGAATAATTAGAAGAATTGATGATTTAGGAAGGATAGTAATACCTAAAGAAATAAGAAAAAATTTAAGAATTAAAGAAGGAGAAAACCTAGAAATATTTGTACAAAATGAAGAAGTAGTATTAAGAAAATATTCAATGATGAATAAAATAAATGATTTAGCTCAGGAACTTACAGATGCGATATACACATTTATGAAACATAGTATATTTATAACTGATACCGATCAAGTAGTTTCAGGAAGTGGTCCTTTAAAAAAGAAATATCTAAATAAACCAATAAGTGAATTTATTTCAGAATCAATAAAACGAAGGGATAAGATGTTAGAAAATCATTTTAAAGAATTAAATTTTATAGAAGATGAATCTATTACTTGTAGTTATGTTATGTCAACAATACTTGTTAACGGTGAAGCTACTGGTATGATATTAATAATTAGTGAAGATGAAAAAATGACTGAAAGTGAGATGCAGATGGCTGGAATTGTTTCATCTTTTATGACAAAATATCTTGAACAATAATTAAAAGTGTGCTATAATCTAACTCAAGAAATCAAAAGCCGTGAAGGAAAGAAGGATGCTTAAGTATTTTCTAGAGAGCTTGGTTAGGTGAAAGCAAGCAATACAAATCATCTCGAATGGGTCTGGAGCTTAGAAATACGGTAACAACGTTATAGTTTTAAGGTGTATTTATACACGAATTAAGGTGGTACCACGTAATTTACTCACGTCCTTATACTAGGATGTGAGTTTTTTTATTAAAGGAGTGATAGTGTGAGGAAGTTTGAAAAGATTAGTTTTGAACAATTCAAAAAAGATGTAAAAGATGATAAAGAACTTTATGAATCATATAGTTTACCAAAAAGGGAAACTAAGTTTGCTGCAGGTTATGATTTTTATGCTTTATATGATTATACTTTAAAACCTGGAGAAATAATGAAAATACCAACAGGAATAAAAGTTACAATGGAAGAAGATGATGTATTACTTTTACTTGATAGAAGTAGTATGGGATTTAAATATAATGTGCGAATGTGTAACCAAGTTGGAGTAATAGATGCAGATTATTATAATAATAATGATAATGAAGGCCATATGTGGATACGCATTCAAAATGAAGGAGATAAGGACTACGTAGTTAAAAAAGGTGATGGAATGATTCAAGGTATGTTTATAAAATATTTAAAAGTAGATGATGAAGAAAAAAATTTTGAGACAAGAGAATCTGATTATTAAAAAATATATTAAATTTTCAAATAAAAAAGGAAATATGAATTTTACACGATATAATATATATATGGAGGTGTAATATGAATAAAAATATAATAGGAAATGAAAAAGATATAATTTTTTATAGTACAGATGATGGACAAACAAAAATAGAAGTAACTTTACAGGATGACAATGTGTGGTTGAATACAATTTCTTTAGCCAATTTATTTGAGGTTGATAGGAGTGTAATAACAAAGCATATAAATAATATTTATAAAGAAGAAGAGTTGATGGAAAGTAGCACATGTGCAAAAATTGCACATGTGGGTAACAATGGTAATCAAGTATATAATACAAAATATTACAACCTAGATATGATTATATCTATTGGATTTAGAGTTAATTCAAAAAAGGCAATAAAATTTAGAACTTGGGCCAATAGAATATTAAAAGAATATTTAATTAAAGGCTTTGTTTTAAATGATGATAGATTTTTAAAAGGTAATAAAGTTAATGATAAGTATTTTGAAGAATTATTAGAAAGAATAAAATTAATTCGAACTAGTGAAAGAATGTTTTACCAAAAAATTACAGATATATTTGCTGAATGTTCAATTGATTATGATAAAAATGATGAAAGAGCTATTAAGTTTTATAAGACAATACAAAATAAATTTCATTATGCTATAACCCATAATACAGCTGCTGAAATAATATATAATAGAGTTGATTCAAAAAAAGAAAATATGGGTCTTACAAATTGGAAGAATTCTCCTACCGGAAAAATCTTAAAAAGTGATGTAAGTATTGCTAAAAATTATTTAAATAAAGATGAGTTAAGTGAATTAAATGACTTAGTAAATATTTATTTAGATGTGGCTGAAAATAGAGCTAAAAGAAAAATAATAATGACAATGGAAGATTGGATTAAGTCTGTAGATGATATCTTTAAGATAAATTATTATGATGTACTTGATAATAATGGGGTTATAAGTCATAATAAGGCGCTTGAAAAAGCAGAAAAAGAGTATGAAAAATATAAAATTATTCAAGATAAAAAATATGTTTCTGATTTTGACAAATTATTACTTGAAACATATCAAATAAGAGAAGGAGATAGGTAAAATGGAAAATAAAAAATATTATATTTCAACAGCTATTGCTTATACATCAGGAAAACCTCATATAGGAAATACTTATGAGATAGTACTTGCTGATGCAATAGCTCGATTTAAAAGATTACAAGGATACGATGTTTACTTTCAAACAGGAACAGATGAACACGGAGAAAAAATACAATTAAAAGCAGAAGCTCAAGGTAAAACACCAAAAGAATTTGTTGATGAGGTAGCTACTGAAATAAAAAGAATTTGGGATGTAATGAATACAAGTTATGATAGATTTGTACGAACTACTGACGAAATTCATGAAAAACAAGTTCAAAAAATATTTAAAAAAATGTATGATAAAGGAGATATCTATTTAGATGAGTATAAAGGATTATATTGTACTCCTTGTGAATCTTTCTGGACTGAATCACAATTAGTAGATGGTAAATGTCCAGATTGTGGTAGAGAAGTTAGTGAAAAAAGTGAACAAGCGTACTTTTTTAGATTATCTAAATATCAAGAAAAACTTGAAAAATTTTTGAGTGATAATCCTAAATTTATACAACCAGAATCTAGAAGAAATGAAATGTTAAATAACTTTATTCGACCAGGATTACAAGATTTATGCGTTTCTAGAACTAGTTTTGATTGGGGAATACCAGTAGACTTTGATCCAAAACACGTTGTTTATGTTTGGTTAGATGCACTTACAAATTATATTACAAATATTGGTTATGATGTGGATAATCCAAGTGAAGAATTTAAGAAATGGTGGCCAGCAGATCTACATTTAATAGGTAAAGATATTGTTAGATTCCACAGTATTTATTGGCCTGCATTTCTTTGGAGCTTAGATGTAGACTTACCTAAACAAATCTTTGGACATCCATGGCTTTTAACTAATAACGATAAAATTGGTAAGAGTAGAGGTAATGCCATATACGCAGATGATTTAGCTGAGAAGTATGGAGTAGATGCAGTAAGGTATTATGTATTACACGAAATTCCATTTGCTAATGACGGGAATTTAACTTATGAACTTTTAGAAGAAAGATATAATTCAGATTTAGCTAATGTACTTGGAAATCTTGTTAATAGGACAATATCAATGAATAAAAAATATTTTGAAAATGTAGTAAGTGATAGTGATGTTACTGATACTGTTGATGAAGATTTAATAAATACAGTAATGAATGCTAAAGGAAAAGTAGAAAAATGTATGGGTGAACTTAGAGTAGCAGATGCTATTGATGAAGTATTTAATATATTTAAAAGATGTAATAAATATATAGATGAAACAACTCCATGGATACTTGCTAAAGAAGAAAATAAAGATAGATTAAAGAAAGTTTTATATAATTTACTTGAATCTATTAGAATAGGTGCAGTTTTACTCCACAGTTTCTTACCAGCTACAGCTGAAGAAATTTTTAGGCAATTAAATACTAGCGAAAAGAGTTTAGAATCAATAAGTAAATTTGGTAAATTAAAAGTAGGAGATACTTTAAATGATCCAAAACCACTATTTATAAGAATAGAGAAAGAAAAGTAATTCTTTCTTTTTTGTAAATAATTATGTAAAATGTAGTAATTTGTCGAGTAATTAATTCTAAAAACTATTTATTAATTCAATCACTTGTGATATAGTCTTTATGTTGTGTAAGAAAAATATCAAAAAAAGGAGAATTTATGACAACAAATAAAAATATTGAGAAGTATTTATGGATAACCACTGTAGTGTTTGTAACATATTTATTTTTAGGTAGTTTTGTTGTTAGTAGGAATTTTTATGAGTTAGTCTATTTAATAATACTGTATTCATTTATGTGTGCAGTAAAAATTATTGATAGAAAGAAATAGAAAAATTATACTGTATGTGGTATAATTTTTTTTGAGGTGTTAATATGTTAATAGATACTCATTGTCATTTAAGTAATGATGATTATGAAAATTTAGATGATGTAATAAAAACAATGGATGGTATTATGATTGCTAGTGGATGCAATGATAAGACAAATAGAGAAGTACTTGAGCTTGTAAGTAAATATGATAATGTTTATGGTACTTTAGGAATACATCCAGAAGAAATTGATAATATAAGTGAAGAGAGTTTTAAACTTATAGAAGAAAATTTAAGTAATCCTAAAATAGTTGCTATAGGTGAGATAGGATTAGATTATTATTGGGTTAAAGATAATAAAGAAAAACAAATAGAAATATTTGAAAGACAACTAAAAATAGCAGAAAAATATAATAAAGCTATAGTAGTTCATTCTAGAGATTCTATACAAGATACATATGACATATTAAAAAAATATAAAATAAAAGGTACTATACATTGTTTTAGTTCTAGTTTAGAGATGGCTCGTGAGTTTATAAAACTTGGATATAAAATAGGTGTAGGAGGAACTGTTACCTTTAAAAACTCAAAAAAATTACAAGAAATAGTAAAAGAGTTAGATTTGAAAGATATATTACTTGAAACAGATAGTCCATATCTTTCTCCAGAACCATTTAGAGGTAAAAGGAACAAACCAAGCAATGTTTATTATGTAGCAGCTAAAATTTCCGAGCTAAAAGATATTGATATCAAAGAAGTTTTAAGCATAACATGTAGTAATGCAGCAACTCAATTTGACTTACACATTTAAAAATGATATAATTTTATTACTAATGGTAGAGGTGATATCGTGAGTAAAACAAAATTAGTGTATGGTGCTAGTTTTATAGCTATAATTGCTATTATAACTGTGACTATATTAACTAAAGGTGTTACATTATATAACCCAACGGGAGAAAAGACTGCTACTATAATGAATGAGGTACAACCATATGGAACTGATTATGTTTATGATGAAACTATGCCAAGTACAGCGGAACCAGTTGTTTTAGTTGAAGGTATAAATGGTTTGGATCATACATATGATGGATTAACATATACTCATTTAAGTGATATGAAAAATCAGGTAGTAAAAGTTGGGACAGGAAAAGAAGGAAATTATTCTGGTAAATTAACTGGATATGGTCCTGATTGTCCTGGATGTAGTACAGTTGGAAATGTTTCTTGTAGAACAAGAGAAGGTTTAAATCATAGTTTAACATATGATGGACTATATTATACAGATACTGTTTATGGAAGCGTAAGAATACTTGCTGCAGACCATGATGCTTTTCCTTGCGGAACAATAGTTAAAGTAAATAATGGAGTTTTACCTGAATTCATAGGTATAGTTCTAGATACAGGTTCTGCTATGAGAAATGCTTGGGATGACGGTGTTGTTTGGATGGACTTAGCTTTTACTTCTCAAAAAGAAGCGCTTACAGGTGGAGCTACAAGTTCAAATACAAGTTTTGAAGTACAAAGATGGGGATGGTAACATCCTCTTTTTATTTTCAAAAATATGTGGTATTATATATAAAAAAAAGGAGAGGTATTATGCAATATTCACCAACTAAATTTAAAGAAAAGATGGAGAAGTACAATTTTAATCTAAAAAAAATGTTTGGTCAAAACTTTATAATAGATGAAAATATAATAGATAATATAATTACTAAAGCTAACATTGATAAAGATACTTTAGTAATAGAAATAGGACCTGGAGCTGGTTCATTAACTTATAAAACTGCAAGTTCAGCTAAAAATGTATTGTGCTATGAAATAGATACAACATTAAAAGAATTATTAGAAGATAATTTAAGTGATAAAGATAATGTGGATATTATTTATAAAGATTTCTTAAAAGCTAATGTACTTGAAGATATTAAAAAATATGATTATAAAAAATTATATGTAGTTGCTAATTTACCTTATTATATAACAACTCCTATTATTATAAAATTTATAGAAGAAGAAATTCCAGTAGATAAAATAGTAGTAATGGTACAAAAAGAAGTTGGTGATAGGTTTAAGGCTACTCCAGGCACAAAAGAATATAATTCATTATCTATCTATTTAAACTATTATTTTGATGTAAAAAAACTTATAGATGTATCAAAGAATGTGTTTATACCTAAACCTAATGTAGATAGTATAGTAGTAGAATTTTCTAAAAAAGAAAAATTATATGAATTAAAAGATAAGAAAATTTTCTTTAAATTAGTACGTGATTCATTTGTACAAAAAAGAAAAACATTAAGAAATAATTTGAAGTGCTATGATTTAGAAAAAATAGAACAAGTATTAAATAAATATAATTTAGATTTATCTGTTAGGGCAGAACAGTTGCCGATAGAAATATTTGTTGAGATAGCTAATAATTTAAAAGATTGACGATGTCAATTTTTTAAATAGTTCAAAATTTTAGGTTTTTATAGTATAATTATAATGGTGATAAAAATGAAAAAAGTAGTTGTATTAGGTGGAGGGACAGGAATGTCTAATCTACTTAGAGGTTTAAAACAATATCCTTTGGATATAACTGCTATTGTTACAGTATGTGATGATGGTAGTAGTACGGGAATTCTTAGAGAAGAATTTAATATTCCTGCAGTTGGAGATATAAGAAGAGTGCTTGTTGCTCTTTCAGAAACTGAACCACTTGTTATGGATTTATTTAATTATAGGTTTAATACTACAAGTGATTTAGATGGTCATACTGTAGGTAATTTACTTTTAACTGCAGCTAGTGAAATAACAGGTAATTTATCTGATGGAATAGAGGCTTTAAGTAAAGTGATGAATTTAAAAGGTAAAGTTGTTCCTTTAACTGAAGATAATGTGGTTTTAATGGGTGAAATGGAAGATGGAACTATTGTTGAAGGGGAACACCACATCACGCAATGTAAAAATAAAATAAAAAAAGTTTATTATAAAGATAAAGCTATAGCTGACAACCAAGCTTTAAAAGCAATTAAAGAAGCAGATTTAATTTTATTTAGTATGGGAAGTTTATTTACTTCTATTATACCTAATTTACTTATAGATGATATAGTAAAGGAAATTGAGAAAAGTAAAGCTAAACTTATGTATATTTGTAACATGATGACTCAGCCAGGAGAAACAGATAATTTTACGGTAACAGATCATGTTAAAAAATTAAATGAGTATCTAGGAAATAGAAAAATAGATATAGTTTTAGCTAATTCAGGTGAAATAGATAATGAAATGGCTAAGTTCTATGAAACTAAAGAACAAAAAGATCCTGTAATCTTTGATAAAGAAAATTTTGATAAATTTGATATAGAAGTAATTGATGATGATTTTACTTATATAACTGATAATAATTTATTAAGACATGATAATATTAAAGTAGGATTCCATGTGTTTTATTATTTGATGAAAAAGTAGGTGATTATATGTCTTTTACTAGTATAGTAAAGAATGAATTAAGTAAATTAGAACTCAGTAAGTTAGAAGCAACAACAGAGTTAAGCGCTATATTAAAAAATAATAGCCAGATAGATGATAATTCTATTAAAGTAACTACTGAAAATTCTAGTGTTGCTCGTCATATTTTTAATCTTATAAAAGATATTTATAATATAAGTCCTAAAATAACAGTAAGACATGGATTTAATTATAATAAAAATTATATATATATATTAGAAATAAAAGAAAAATTAGAATTAATTATAAAAGATTTAAGTTTAGATACTAATATTCCTAATGATTATATAATAGACGATGATGTACTTTTAAGAATTTATCTTCGTGGACTGTTTATATCAAGCGGGAGTATTAATGATCCAAAGAAATCTAGATATCATTTAGAATTTGTAGTAGATAATCAAGAATATGCTGAATTTATAAAAGAAAAATTAAATGTTTATTTCTTAAATAGCAAAGTTATAAAAAGAGATAATAGATTTATGATATATGTAAAAGAAGCAGAAAAAATAGGCGATTTCCTTAGAATGATAAATGCTATAAGTGCTTTATTATACTATGAAGATATAAGAATATATAGAGACCATAAGAATATGACTAATAGACTTAATAATTGTGAGCAAGCTAATGTAGATAAGATTATTGAAACAGCTAATAATCAAGTAAAAGACATAGAATTAATTGAAAGTATAGGTGGTATGGAGCTGCTTGATGAAAAAACTAAAGTAGCGGCTATTTATAGAATAAAATATAAAGAAGCATCACTCCTTGAACTTAGTGAAATAATAAGTGTAGAAACTGGTGCTCCTATCACAAAGTCAGGTCTACATCATAGATTTACAAAAATAAAAGAGCTGGCTAAAAGAATTAGAGATAAAAAAAATATTTAAAGATAAGTCGAAAGATTTATCTTTTTTTAATGAAATGTGAAAAATAGATGAAATTTTTCATTTTTTTAAAGTTTTTTCAAAAATAAAAAGGAAATCGAAAAGTTTTGTAGAATGATATATATGAAGGGAGGTGAAACATGATAGAAGCAGAAGAAAAAAGAATAATACCGTTAAAATTTGATTTGATGTTTAAAAAAGTATTTGCTAGTGAATTAGATAAAATGCCACTAAAAGAATTATTGAGATGTATATTAAATATAGAACCTAAAGAAATAACGATATTAAATCCAGAAATAATAGGAAGTTCATATTATGATAAAGGAACAATAGTAGATTTGATAGTAGAATTAGAAGATGGAACAAAAATAGGAATAGAAATGAATACAAATGTAAATAAATATTTAATAAATAGAAACTTATTTTATATGTTTAAGATAGCAAGTAAAGATAGAAAAAGAGGAAGTTTATATAATGAATTAAATAAACATA
>JAFTRC010000041.1 GCA_017462455.1 Bacilli bacterium
CTGTTATTTTCGTCGTGGAATAATACTCTTATTTTTTATAAAATTAAAAGACTTAAGTCCCTTTTCTACTATTAAATACGGATTTAAGTCTAATAATTTATAAATTTTCTTAAAAAACGGATTTTACTCTAAAAATTTGCGTTTTTAATCTTAAATTCCTATAAATAACATATTTTACTTGACTTTTCATACAATTAATAATATAATTAATACTGCGAATTAAGCAATCTTTGATTTTTATAACGTGTTTGATCCATTAGGTTTACAAGTAACTAATTAGCTTATTAGTGAACGTATTAAAGCAAACACCCTATAATTAGGCAAAGGAGTCTTTTCGTAAAGAAAGGAGAAAATTATGGCAAGATATACAAAATCAAGTTATCGTGTAAGTCGTCGTTTAGGATTCTCTACTCTAGAAACTGGAGAAGAGTTAGCTAGAAAACCATATGCTCCAGGAGCACACGGATCTAAAAGAGCTAAAAAATTATCTAACTATGGTGTTCAATTACAAGAAAAACAAAAAGTTAGATTTATGTACGGATTAAACGAAAAACAATTCAAGAAAACTTTCGAAGATGCTGGTAAAATGAAAGGTGTTCATGGTGAAAACTTATTCAAATTACTAGAAAGCAGATTAGACAACTTAGTATATCGTATTGGTTTCTCTACTACAAGAAGAGGTGCTAGACAATTAGTTAACCATGGACATATTACTGTTAATGGTAAAAAAGTTGATATCCCTTCTTATAGATGTAAACCAGGAGATGTAATTGCTATTAAAGAATCTGATAAAGAATTAGCTATAGTTAAATCTTCATTAGAAGCTTTAAGTAAAAGAGTTGATTTCATTACTTATGATGAAAATAAAATGGCTGCTACTTTTGTAAGATATCCAGAAAGATCTGAATTAAACGGTGAAATTAACGAATCACTAATAGTTGAATACTACAACAGATAAAAAGGCTTCGGTCTTTTTTTCTTTGACTAGACAAAGATTAAAATTAATAGTATAATTGTATAGTCGAATTAAACTTGAAAGAAAGGAGGTAAAAATGAAACTTATAAATAATAACGATACAAAAATATTTGCTTTAGGTGGGCTTGGTGAAGTTGGAACAAATATGTATTGTATTATGACAGGTAACGAAATAGTTATTACTGATGTTGGTATTACTTTTCCATCCGATGATATGCCTGGTATAGATTATATAATTCCTGACTTTACTTTTCTTAAGAAAAATGAGAGTAAAATAAAAGCTTTATTTATAACTCATGGTCACGAAGACCATATAGGTGGTATACCATTTTTATTACAATCAGTAAATATTCCTGCAATATACTCACCTAATCAAGCAGCAGGGCTTATTAGAAAAAAATTAGAAGATAGAAATATTAACTACAAAAATTTGTATGTTTATGACGAAAACACTAAAGTAAAATTTAAAACAATGACCGTTGAATTTTTTAGAACTACTCACTCAATACCAGATTCACATGGTATCGTAGTTCACACACCTAATGGAACTATAGTAACAACAGGAGATTTTAAATTCGACTTTACTCCTATTGGTCCTATGGCTAACATTCATAAAATGGCTAGTATAGGTTCTAAAGGTGTATCACTTTTACTTAGTGATAGTACAAATGCATTAAATGAAGGCATGAGTGTTAGTGAATCAAAAGTAGATGCTGCCCTATCTCATATATTTATGCAACACGATAGTAGAATTATAATAGCTACTTTCGCATCTAACATTTATAGATTAAAACATATAGTTGATACTTGTAAAAGAAATAATAGAAAAATAGCTATATTTGGTAGAAGTATGGAAAATAATATTGAAATATCTTTAAATTCTGGATATATCAAACATAAAGAAATATTTGTAACTCCAGAAGAAGCTAATAATCTTCCGCCAAATGAAGTATGTTTACTTTGTACCGGATCTCAAGGAGAACCTCTTGCTGCACTATCTCGTATAGCTAATAATTCTCATAGACAAATTAAGCTACAAGATGATGATGTTGTTATATTTTCATCTTCACCTATTCCTGGTAATGCTTTAAGTATTTCTAGAATAATCAACAAATTATATTTACAAGGAGTTAAAGTTTACACAAACACTTCTTTAAATGATGTTCATACATCAGGACATGCTAATAAAGAAGAATTAAAATTAATGTTAAGACTTATCAAACCAAAATACTTTATGCCATTCCATGGTGAATATAGAATGCTTAAAAGTCATGCTGATTTAGCCGTTGAATGTGGTATTCCTAAAGAAAACACATTTATACTGGAAAACGGTGAAACTTTATCTTTATATAAAGGTGTTATTAAGAAAGACAAAGACATTCAAGCTGGAGATGTTTATGTAGATGGTAATAGAATTGGTGAAATTGGAAATGCAGTAATGCGTGAAAGAAAAATTATGTCTAATGATGGTATTATAGTTGTAATTGCTAATATTGATACAGTTAATAAAAAATTAGTCATATCTCCTAATATTACTTCTCGTGGATTTGTTTTAATACAAGAAAATATTGAATTATTAAAAGACATTGAACAAGAAGCAACTAATATAATTAATAACAGACTTAAAGTTAATTGTATATTTAGCGATATAAAAAATGACTTAATTACTAATTTGGCAACTTTCATTCATGATAAAACAGGAAGATATCCTATTATACTTCCTATAGTAAATGATATAAAAAGAACTACTGAAAATCAGTAGTTTTTTCATACTTTTCTTTTTATTTTACTAATAACAATTAAAATACTTCCAGCTAATATTAAAAATATAGAAATAAATTTATTATAATTATATTTTAAGGTATCTGGAACCTCTACTACAATAAGCTCTTTTTCACTGTATAAATTTAGTGAGTAGTCTTTTTCTTGCTTTATAGAAATATCAATTTTATCTACAAATCTATATCCATTAATACCTTCTATTTGTAACAAATAATAATCTCCATATGGTAATTCTATATTTATTACTCCATCTTCTGTTTTATATTCTCCTACTAAATTATCATTTATATCATATATTTCAAATGTTGCAGCATTTTCTAATTCATATTTACTTTCTTCCCCATAATATTTATTTATTATTACATTTCCTTTTATTATGTTACTATATAAATCCAATGAATAATCTTTTTCTTCCCTTATCGATACATATTGTTTTTCTGCATACTTATATCCTTCTTTACCACTTTTTTGAACTATATAATAATCTCCATATTCTAACTCTACACTTATTACTCCATCTTCTGTTTTATATTCTCCTACTAAATTATCATTTATATCATATATTTCAAATGTTGCATCATTTTCTAATTCATATTTACTTTCTTCCCCATAATATTTATTTATTATTATGTTTCCTTTTATTACATCAACAAATGATTTAAGTGAAATTACTTTATTATATTTTGTAATTGTTATTTCATAAGTTTTTGGATCCTCTTTATATCCAACACTAGGCGTTAATTGTCTAACATAATATACTCCAAAAGGTAAATTTTTTATTTCGATAACTCCATTTTTATCTGTAGTTAATTTAGATATTAATTTAACATCATCGTCATAAAATCCATAAACAGCACCCTCTAATGTAGCAAAACTTCTTTTTTTATTTTGTCTATCTTTTTCACTAATTGTTAAACTACCACTACTAACTTTTATTGTTAATTCAAAAGTTATATCTTCTATTTTTCCTGGATAAAGTAAAGATTGAGAGCCTGCTAAATAATATAATTTATAAGCTCTATTTATTGGGCTTTTTTTTATAAATTTTATTTTATATGTACCTTCTTTTTTAGTATTTATAATTAATTTATTTCCTGATATTTTTGCATCTATATTACTTTCTTGTATTTCATAATTAGATAATACAGTCTTTGAATCGATAAGTTCATTACTAGAATTTATAGAATATTCATAACTTTTATTAGCAAACGATGGTAATATTCCATAGTTTTGTACTAAAGTTTCTACTTTTTCTATTTCTTCTTCATAAGCAATAATTTTATTACCATCTTTTTCATCTGTAAAATAGATATCTTTTAAATCTAATGTCTTCCATATAAGGAATTGCGTTACACCATACCACTTTAAATCTGTATGCCCAGTATAGTTATATCCATAATAAGCAATCAAATTCATCTTATTTAATTGTTCTTTTGTAATATTAAATTTTGTAGCATTATAACTATATTCTGTATAATAATCTATAGTATTTAATTGTTGAAATGGATTAAGGCAATAAACAAAATCGCCATCATCTCTTCTAAGTATAAATGGTATACCATTATGTAAGTCATTTTCGCTTACACTTTCTATATGCATGTTAGGAACTTTTTCTCCTAAAGAAAACTTTGATGCCGCATAAATATCAATAGTAAAAATAAAGAAAAGTATTAAAATAAATATAATTTTTTTCATAAAAACCTCCTTTCAAAATATTTTTAACACATAACAAAAAAAATAGCAAAAGACAGTTTTTGCTATTTTGTTAATGATTTTTTACAGTTTTTTTAAATCTACAAGTAATTTTTATATTTCTGAGTTTTTTCTCTTTCAGAATAACAAAAATCATATAAATTTAATTTTTTTCAAAAAAAAATTGACTAAAGTCAATTTTATAAAACTATACATAATACAAAGAAAGCAATTCCTAAGAAAGCTGTTGCATAAGTTATAAACAACTCTCCTCCTCTTTCTTTTCTATTTTTAAATAAATCATCATTACCACCTGTAATAATAGAAGAAGCGCCTTCTGCTTTACCACTTTGTAATAAGACAATTGCGATTAATAATATTGATACTATAATTAATAATGTAGTCATCTTTATGCCTCCTAACAATATTTAATTTATCATATTTTATATAATAAATCAAGATTTATTTATAATATAAACAGTTTTATTTTCTAAATCTATCTTTTTAATTATGTTTTTCATATCTTTGATATTAAGTTCATCTATTTTCTTATAATCATCAGTTATTACTTTATCATAACTCATTATATTACCTATTATTTTATTATTTATAGAATATATACTATCACTTCTATAAATACACCCACTTTTTCTAATTTTTTTCTTTCTTTCAAAATCTTCTTCACTAATAGATAAATCTTTTAACTCTTCTTCTATAAGTTTTAAAGTTTTATTAGTGTTAGAAGTTTCAGCTATTATAACAGCCAATATATGTTTATCTGTATTTAATAAAGTGACATCTATATCATGAGTAATCAAATTTAAATTTTTTAAATTTTCACTTAATTCTGAAGTACTACCTAATTTCAAATCAAATAAAATACTTAGATAAATTTTTATATCATTTATATTTTTATTAATCTTTGAACAATCTATTTTATAACCAATACCAACTTTTTCTATTTCAATATCCATAGTAATATTATCTTGTTTTTTTTCTACTGTGTTTGGTTCATCATATTCTTTTAATTTTATAGGTTCAAACTTATCAAATTTCTTTTTTTCTTGATTTATTTTAATAAGATTAATAGTTTCTTTTGGATCCACATTACCTGTAATAACTAAAAACATATTTGAAGGGTGGTAAAACGTGTTGTAACAAATGTATAAATCTTCTTTTGTTATCGAATAAACATCTTTTACTGTACCCGCTATTGGAAATTTTATTGGATGCTTTATAAAAGAATTGTATACTATACCATCATATATTTTAAAGAAAGGTTCATCTGCATACATTTTTATTTCTTGTTCTATAATACCTTTTTCTTTTTCTACGTTTTCATCTGTAAAATATGGATCTTGAACATAATCAAGCAAATAATTTAAACTTTCCTCAAATGAATTAGACCCACTAAATAGATAAGTAGTCTTTATATTTGATGTATTAGCATTAGAATCACATCCTCTTTCACTATAAAAAGTAAACGGATCTTTCCCATCTTTTTGTTCAAACATTTTGTGTTCCAAAAAGTGAGCAACACCCAATGGGACTTTTTTCATTTTACTTTCGCCATTTGGAATAAATTCATCATTTATAGAACCAAATTTTGTAGATAATGTAGCATAAAATCCGTTTACATTATCTTTTGGAACTACAAATACTCTAAGGCCATTATCTAAAGTTTCTTCATAAAGTTCTAAATCTAATTTTTCTAATTTACTTTTCTTCATCTAGGTCACCTTCTAATAAATATATTGTATCCAAATGTATTTTGTTAGCTAATTTAATTACATCATTTTTACTTACTTTATTTATTTTAGCAAATCTTGTTGGTATATCATCACTTCCTAAATATTCTATACCAGCATATAAGCTAATAATACTTGTTTCACTATCTTCTAATTCCTTTAAACTATTTATATAAGTAATTTTACCTTTAATAATATCTTCATCAGTAAATTTACCTTTTTTCATATTATAAACTTCTCTTTTTATTAAATTCAGCGCATTCTTAAAATCTTTTTTATTTATTCCAGCATTTATAGTTAAAATACTATTTAACGGTTGTCCCACACTAGATATGTAATAACACAAACTATTCTTTTCTCTAACTGTTTTAAATAACTTAGAATCAGGCCCACCACCTAATATATATGAATAAATATTAAGTACATATCTAAGTTCATAATCAGTCATTTTATCTATTTTATATCCTAAAACTAATTTACTTTGATTAATATTTTGTTTTTCTTTGATTGTTTTTGGAACTAATCTAGTCTTTTTAGGTCTTATAAAATGAGACTCCGTAGGTTTCTTTATTGTTTTTATTTTTAAGAAATTATCTTCTATCACTTTTCTTACATGTCTTTCATTTACATTACCAATAACAAATATGTCGATAATATCACTATTTAATATTGATTCATAATATTTATATAATTTTTTACTATCAATACTTTCTAAATCTTCTAAATATCCTGAGCTTCTATAAGATAGATATGAATCAGGTTCCATGTGTTCAAGCATTCTTGTTCTACTATAAGCATCTGGATTTTCTTTTTGAGCTATTATATTATCTTTTAATAAATTATAAGCAAGTTTAAAATTATCTTCATTAAAACAAGTACCATTTCTTTTTTTCTCTATATTAGGTTTGAAGACTAAATTAGATAAAAACTTTATAGATTCATCTAACATACCTTCCTCTGTATACTCTTCATTTAAAAATGTTACATCAAATCCCATTACATTATACTTACCAGAAATATAATTCATACCTCTGTAATATAAATCATATAAGTTTTCTGTAGCAATTGTCATAAGTCTTTTTGATGGATATAAAGCTGTTGATTCACATAGCATATTGACAATCATATTTCTATATGTAATTTCTTGCTTTTGTAACTTTCTTTTAAAATTAATTTTAACAGTAATTGTTTTAAATTTATCTGTCTTTATCACATGAAGATTATAAGAATACGTGCTAGTTTTTTTATACTTCATAATACCACCTCTATTATTTTATTATGTAACAAAATTTATAAACTAATCGCAGTTTCTAGCGCAAGTTCAATCATTTCATTAAATCCAATTTGTCTTTCTTTAGCTGTTGTCTCTTCTTTTGTAATTAGATTGTCTGAAATCGTTAACAAGCAAGCCGCTTTTTTATTTAATATCTTTGCATTATAAAATAAAGCGAAAGATTCCATTTCTGTACATAAACATTTTTTCGTGTTATATAAATAGTCTATATCAGAATTACTATAAAATACATCTGTTGAATGTATTCTTCCTTCTATAATTTTTTTATTTAAAATATTTGCTGTTTCTTTAATTTTTTCATTTAAAGCATTATCTGCAGATATAATATCATCATCAAATCCTTGCGTTTTAGCATAACTAGACTTAGAATATGATTCATTAACTAAAACAACGTCATAAAGATTTATGTCTTTTGAATAAGCACCTGCTGAACCTACTCTAATTATATTTTCTACATCATAAAATTTATAAAGTTCATAAGAATAAATTCCTATACTTGGCATTCCCATACCACTTGCCATTACAGTTACATATTCACCTTTATATAATCCTGTATAAGCAAACATATTTCTTACAGTATTTACTAGTTTTGCATCTGTTAAAAAGTTTTCTGCAATATATTTAGCTCTTAAAGGATCTCCTGGCATAAGCACTGTCTTAGCTATTTCATTTTGTTTTGCTTCTATATGTGGTGTCATACATATATTCCTCCATTTCATACATTTCTTCTATACAACATTATACCATGTCTTACCAAGAAAAAAAAGATAAACAAATTATCTTTTTTCGTTATCCTTGTAAACACAATAAAATGTATTGGTAGTCTATTGTACTCGATAACTAAGTACATTATTATTATATTTAATCTTCTATTTTATATTCATACGTCTTTACATTTATAGCAATTCCTATTACTAAAATATAAGAAATTATATAGGTTAATAACATTAATATAACTATATTAGATAAACTTCCATAAAACATATCATAGTTTGCAAAATGACTTACCCAATAAGAATAGATTTGAACTACTACAATCCAACTAACAGTTGTAAAGATAGCACCACGTGTTGTATGTCTACTTAAGATTTTCCAATCAGGCGCAATTGTATATATTAATTTTACGTTAAAGAATACAGTAAATATAGCAAAAGGCCATTTTAATATTACAAATAAATTATATATTAGACTTGCTATTGTTTTATCTGAGATTTGTCTTAATAATAAATTTAATAAAGTGTTACCAAATGCTATAAAACCTAACATAAATATAAATAATAATATTATAAGAATTATTATAAATATAGCTTTTATTCTTCTTTTTATATAATCAGAATTAGGAAAACCATATAAATTATTACTAGCAAGTATTATAGCATGAGCTCCATTACTTGCTAAGAAAAAACCTACTATCATAAATATACCAATATTAGAGTCAAATCCTTTTCCTTGAATAAATGGACCTAATACCTCAGCAACATTACTAGGCAATGTTGTGTTTAAGGCATTTACTACTGAATCTATATTTATTGAAAATTGTGATGCTATAACACCAATAAGCGTCAATATTGGAAATATAGATAGAACTAAGAAAAAGGCAAGATTTCCTGGTAAATAAGCCATACTCGGTGTCATTATAATATCATATAATTTCTTTATATATCTTTTTATTTTTTTCATTTATTAATCCTGCTCTTCTTTTATATGGATTAATCCTTTGGAAACTTCTTCTAATGCTTTACCAATATTTTTAGCTGATTTATAATCACTTAATTGGTAATAATCATTTTCTTCCATTTCTTTTACTCTTTTAGAAACTACATTAACTAGTAAAAACTTTGAACCTACTATATTAACTAATTTATCTATTGATGGATATATCATAAATATTTCCTCCTTCTATAATATCTATATTAAGAATATAATATATTTTTAATTAATTCAAGTAAAATAAGTAAACTTGACATTTTTTTACATTATTTAATTATATCTAATATAAGTTGAGGTACCGGTTCTAATTCATCATCTATTTTGAAACATTCAAGTATTTGTGAAATACTTACATCCTTATCTTTTAGATATACTTTAACAAGTTCCTCTTCTTCTTCTACATAATCCCCTACTTTTTTACTTAAAACTAATCCTACTTCATAATCAATTTCATCTTCTAAAGTATTTCTTCCAGCACCTATCATTTTAGCTATTTCACCAAGTTTTAGTGCATCTATTTTATTAATATACCCTGCTTTATCACTTTTTATAGAAAATACTTTATCTGATATTTTTATACTATTTATATCACCATTTTGACTTGTTACCATTTCTTCAAATTTTTTATACGCTTCCCCATTATTCAATTGTTTAAATAATAAATTTTTAGCTTCATTATTCGGTATTTTTTTTACTGCACCTATTATTATTGAACAAAGGGTAATTACTACTTCAAGTAAATCACTAGGTCCATTCCCTTTTAATGTATTTATAGCTTCTTCTACCTCTAGAGAATTACCTATTGCATACCCTAATGGCTCTTCCATATTTGTTATTAAACAAATAGTTGGTTTTCTATAAGCTTTACCTATTCTAACCATTAATTTAGCTAACTCTTTAGCATCTTTTAAGGTTTTCATTAAAGCTCCATTACCTACTTTAACATCTATCATAATTATATCTGCACCACTAGCAATTTTTTTAGACATAATACTAGATGCGATTAATGGAATTGATTCTGTTGTACCTGTTACATCTCTTAAAGCATATAATTTTTTATCTGCAGGAACTAAATTACCTGATTGACTAACAAGTGCGATATTTATATCATTTACTTGCTTTATAAAAGCTTCTTTATCTATTTTAGTATTAAATCCTTCTATTGATTCTAATTTATCAATAGTGCCACCTGTATGTCCTAAACCTCTACCACTCATTTTAGCTATCTTTATTCCAAGAGAAGCTAAAAGAGGTCCTAAAACAAGAGTTACTTTATCTCCCACTCCACCTGTTGAATGTTTATCTACTATAATTCCATCTATTTTACTTAAATCAATTATGTCTCCACTTTTAATCATTATATCAGTTAAATCTATTGTTTCTCTTGCAGTCATGCCATTTAAGACAATTGCCATTAAAAGAGAACTCATTTGATAATCTTTTATACTTTCATCAAGATATCCATTAATAGCAAACTCTATTTCTTCACGAGTTAATTCTTTTCTTAATCTCTTTTTATTTATTATATCTATTATTGTCATACTATCACCTATTATAAGTATATCATAATAATTAAATTTTTTTAATATATAAATATAAAAGTTGTTATTATCAACTTATATTTTTTTCTATATTATATTTTTAAATTAAATCTACATTTATTTCATATTTACTATTTCCTCTATAATTATTATTTTCATCAAAATCATCCATACCATCATAAGTAAAAACTGTAAATTTTATTGGAGATGTTATATTTGAAGGTTCTACTAAAAATATTTTTATGGAAGAAAAAATAGTATTTTCATTAATGTCAGTTTCTTCTAAATGTGAATAAAAAGTATTTTCTGGCTGATTAATATCATCATAAATATAAATATAAAAATATGGTCCAAAAGCAAATGTTTCAGGTTTTAAAATTGTTTTCTCTATTTTAGTTTCACCTACATAAAAGGAAAAATTAAAACCAATTTTATAATCATCAATATTATTATACTCAGAAAAATATTTATACCAATTTTCTTTTTGTTTATTATTTTCTAAATTTTCTTTATTTGTATAATAAAAACTAAGTATTATTTCTCTTCCACTCTCTTTAATTAACTCAATTTCTTTTACTAAATTAATGTCTTTTTCATAAATTCCAATAGTTATAGGATTATCATCTACATACTCGTTTTTTACTTCTTCTACTTTCTCAATTTGTTCTGAAATATTGTTATCTATATTATCCTGTTGTGAACAACCTGTTAACAATAATAAAATCATTATTATAAATATTTTCTTTTTCATCTTTATCATATCCTTAATCCTTTACTTTATATAGTATACCATATTTTTAACTATAATAGAATTTTTAATTGCAGATTTTTTCTTACTAATTTATTTTTTATTATAATAATTCATATAAAACTAAGAAGCAGAACTACTCTGCTTCTTCTTGTCTCTTACTAGATAAAAACGTAACTTTTTCTGCTATGACTTCTACATATTTTTTGTGAGTTTCATCTTCAAGCTCAACATTTCGAGTTTGAATTCTACCCTTGATTCCTACAAGATCACCTTTTTTACAATATTCAACAGTACTTTCAGCAACTCCTTTCCATAAAACACAAGAAATGAAGTCGGTATCATATTCACCGTTTGAATTTTTAAAAGATCTTGGAACAGCTAATGTAATGTTACTTACTTTGCCTTTTTCAGTTTCTTTTATTTCTGGTTCTTGTACGATTCTTCCAACCAAAACTGCTTGATTAAGCACAATTTTCCCTCCTTTCGAGAACATATTAACATACACATTTTTTTTAATCAAATGAACGTTTTGGCTAGATTGTAAAGCCTTTTTTACAGTTTCTTAAAATCTACAAGTAAATTTTAAATTCTTGTATTTTTTGAACTGTAGAAAAGCAAAAACACTATAAATTTTAAAAAATTACATAAATTTTAGTTTTATGTAATTTTAAAAATAATTCTTAAGTAATGCATTTAATTCTACTGCATATTCCATAGGTAATTCTTCTCTAAATCTATCAATAAATCCCATTATTAATAATTCTTTTGCTTTTTCTTCTGTAAGTCCTCTACTCATTAAATAGAATAGTTTTTCTTTACTTATTTTTGATACTGTAGCTTCATGATTTATATTAGAAGTGTTATTACAAACTAAATTATCTGGTATTGTATCGCTTCTAGATAACTCATCTAAAATAATAGTATCGCACTTAACTATACTTTTTGAATTTATAGCATCTTTTGTTATTTTAACTTTACCTCTATATGTAGCATCTCCACCATTAGCAGCTATTGATTTACTAATAATTTCACTTGTTGTATTTGGAGCAAGATGAATCATACAAGCACCTGCATCTTGTATTTGATCTTTTGTAGCTACAGCAATTGAAATACATCTACCTTTAGCATATTTTCCATTCAATATACAAGCAGGATATTTCATATTAACTTTAGAACCAATATTTCCATCTATCCATTCCATTAAACCATTTTCTTCTACAATAGCTCTTTTTGTAACTAAATTATACACATTGTTAGACCAGTTTTGAATTGTTGTATATCTGCATTTAGCATTCTTACCAACATATATTTCAACAACTGCAGCATGAAGTGAATCAGTAGAATATGTAGGAGCAGTACAGCCTTCCATATAGTGTAGTTCAGAACCATCATCTACTATTATTAAAGTTCTTTCAAATTGTCCCATATTAACACTATTTATTCTAAAATAGCTCTGTAAAGGTCTATCTAATTTAGTATTAGGTGGAATATAAATAAACGTTCCACCACTCCAAACAGCTCCATTTAAAGCAGTATATTTATTTTCATCATATTTAACTAACTTATTAAAATATTTCTTAAAAAGTTCTGGATATTCTTTTAAAGCAGTATCGGTATCACAAAAAATAATATTTTTATCTACTAACTCTTTTAACATATTATGATATACTACTTCACTTTCTACTTGAGCTCCTAAACCAGCTAAGTATTTTTGTTCCGCTTCTATTATTCCAAGTTTATTAAAAGTATCTTTTACATCTTGTGGTACTTTATCCCAATCATTTTCATTACTTCCAACTTTTTTATAATATGTTATGTCGTCAAAATCAACTTTTAGTTCTGGTCCAAAAGAAGGATTTAAATAATCCTTAAAAGTTTCATAAGACTTTACTCTAAAATCAGTCATCCATTTAGGTTCTTTTTTTATTTTTGATATTTCTATAACTTTAGATTTATTTATACCCTTCTGTTTCATGTTAGTCACCTAATAGTATTATACTAAATATTTTTACAAATAAAAAGGAAAAAATTACTATTTTCTAATTTTTCCTATTTTTTTTACTTTACTTAATTTTTGCTTTAAACTTTTTTCCTCTTCTTTTACTTTTTCTAGATATTGTTCATTATTTAAAGCGGTATTACCATCTGGATATTTTTTTCCTGACTCTAAATATTTAATAATTGCTTGTGCTTTACTTAATGTTTTACTATCTAAATCAGATAAGAATGTAACTGTTGGAAAAATAGCTACTCTTTTACTTTCTTTTATTTTTTCTATAGAACTATTAATTAAATATAAACCACTTATTGTTTCAATATAATCATATTCTAATTTATTATTTATGTCTATAACCTTTTTTCTCTCATTATCAAAAACACATAATCTTCTTGGGTATTTTTCTAATTCTGGTCGAATACCTGTTTTTTCAAATTCAAATGGACAAATATGAACTTCTTGTACATCATATCTTTCTTTCATATTATTTCTCCTCCTCTAAAACTTTTTTAGTACCTTTCCAAGTTAACAATGCACAGTTTTTTCTATTCGGTTGCTTGGATATATCATTATAAACAATTGCTTCGCCAAGTAATTCTTCATCAAAATCTTGTTCATTTATCATTTTTTCAAAGTTATCTATTATGTTTAAAGCCTCATTTATTTCTTTTCCTATCAAACTATTAATCATAATAGATGTAGAACTAGTACATATTGCGCATGCTTCTCCATCAAATCTAATGTCTCTTACTATACCACTTTCTACTTTTATTTGCAAGTCAATTTGATCTATACAACTTTTACTATTAGTATTTATTTTTTTATATGAATCATCCTCAATTAGTCCCTTGTTTGTAGGATTTTGATAATTCTCAAGTATAATTGTTCTTTTTAATTCTGTATCCATAATCACCACACCTACGCTTATTATATTATATTTAAATTAATTTTGCAAATACGAATTTTTTTTAATTTAGTGAATATAGTTTACTATAGAAAGAGAGGAATTAATTTATATGGAAACACTTAAAGTAGGAACTAAGTCAAATCCTAATTCAGTAGCTGGTGCGCTTGCGAATGTATTTAGAGAAAAAGGAAGTGTAGAAATCCAAGCAATAGGTGCGGGAGCATTAAATCAAGCAATAAAAGCAATTGCGATA
Organism: Bacilli bacterium; assembly: GCA_017462455.1. Lineage (GTDB taxonomy): Bacteria > Bacillota_I > Bacilli_A > RF39 > UBA660 > UMGS1613. The sequence continues at coordinate 14,651 of JAFTRC010000041.1, forward strand.
GCCAGAGGGTTTGTAGCTCCTTCTGGAAAGAATTTAGTTTGCATTCCAGCTTTTACTGATATAGTAATTGATGGTGATGAAAGAACAGCTATTAAATTAATTGTAGAGGCTAAATAGTCTCTTTTTTTATTTTAACAAGCTGATAACAAAAAAATTGAAGTACAAAAAAACGAACTATTACTAGTTCGATTCGTTTCAATGGAGCGGGTGATGGGAATTAGACCTACTCCCCTATTTAAAATAGTCTAGAAAGGATTATGTGAGATATAAAACAAAAAATTTTAAAAAAAATAATCATTTTGTATTATATGATTTAAACGATATGATAATTTGTTACTTTGATAACTTCGAAGAATTATCAAAACATATAAATTATACAGCAAGAAAATTGGCTTATGAATTTAATTTTAGAAATACAGATATCATTAATATTATCATTGATGATAAAAAATTAAGATTAGCAACTTTTTGCTAATCTTTTTTTATATTTTCTTCAATATAATCATATTCTTTTATTTTATCTTTTAAATAAATATATCTAGACAATATCATAATTACAATTAATATATTATTAAATATAAATAAAAATACCCCAGTTGAATTATTTTCAGATATTCCAGCAAGTAAAAACATAACACCTAAAATTTCAGTTATTATAATTTTAATTATAAGTTTTATAGTCCACATTTTTTTAATTCCTTTCTACTATAAATTAATTATAACATAGATATAAAATTTTAAGCAATAATGAAGATCAAAAATAAAAAGACTATTTAGTCTTTTTTTTAGAGCATTCTTTATATGGACAATCCCATAATTTACATTTATCACAATTATAATTTGCTTTTTTTCTATATATAGGTCTAATAATAATATCAAAAATTAATTCTGGTATCAATATTATGCTACCTATAATTATAAAATCTAATATACTATAATTCATATTTATTTACCTATTTTATATTTCTTTTTATATTTTTTCTTATATTGCTTATAAAATGAATATAGAACTGCTACTATTCCATCTTCTAAAGTCATTTTATCATTATCACTTGCTAATTTATAAAAATTATATAATTCTTCATTTAATTCTATTTCTACTTTATATTCTTTCTTCATTAATACCTCCTTAAATATTATTAGCAATTTCTATTTTAGAAATCAAAAACACTCTATATTTTAATTTTTGTTTATCTAAAGAATCGATTTTTTTATCAAGTTTTTCTAAACTATTAGTTTTTAAATATTCTCTTTGTTGTGGAAATAATCGTCCACAAATTTCAACAAAATATAAAGTTTTATTGCTATGTAAATCATTTTTAGTAAAATATATCATAATCTAACTCCTTACTTACAATAATACTTTCCTTGTATTTCTGTACATTCATTAAAAATTGTATATTCTTCACTATACTTAATTACTTCCTTTGATATTTTGTAATCTTTCCAATTAATCCAGCCTATCCAAATAAAAAATATAATAGTTATAGCTGGTAAAACAATAAAAAAACTAAAATCTTCCATTTTCATAATCTCACTCCTTTAATTAAATTTATTTTAATTTTATATATAATTATAAAATATTAAATTATATTCCCACTAAATCCTCAAAAAATTGTACAAAGCCCTTTTTTGACAAGAAATTTTTAATTTTCGTGCAAATGCAAAAATAAATATATAAGATATGTTAGTTTATAGTAATTTATTTCACGTTTATTGACTTTCATTTCGTTATTTGATCTATAGTTAGTAACCTAAAGGTTAGAAAGGAGTTCAACATGACAATTGAAGATATAGCAGAAAATTTCGCTTATGAAGAAATGATGAAATACACAGAAAAAGTTGGAGATTTCTTTATGCAAGATGAATATGAAGAAAATGCTGCAAGCGAAATTTTTAAAGAAGCATTTGAAAAAAAACTGAAAGAATTAAATAAAATGTAAAACTTTTATTTTTTTTCCTTTAGGAATAAATAGTATATCAAATAACTCCATTAAAAAGTCAATAACTTTCGCGACATAAAATATGTTTATTAAAAAGTCTTATACATTTATTTTTGCATTTGCACTCTAATTATCCAATAATTAAAATAGTCAAAAAACCTTTATATTTTATTTATTCATTAATTCTAATATTTCTTCAAATGACACTTCATACATTTTATTATCTTTTAATTTATATTCTATAAAATTTATTTCATTTTCTAATTTATCTAAATATTTATGTTTATACGTTATATCACTTTCATTTATTATATTCATTAAATAATTATGTTCTATCTCACTATCAAACCCTATATAATATTCTTTTGGTACAATTAAGCTTGTACTATATAAATATCTTTTTTTACCAAACAAACGATTATCAATATCTTTAGTCATATATTTAGTTAAATAACCAACGACATTTACATCTTTCATATTTGAAACGTTACTAAAACCATTACTCCAATATTTTATAGTTTTAAATATTTTAGTTGACTTTGTTTTATAATTATAAGTTTTTTTAGTATTTTCCCATTTATTATCTTGTTTTCTTAATACTATAGCTAAATCATTTAATTTAATTTCTTTATTAATTATAACTTCCTTAACTTTATAATTAATTAACTTATATTTATTTTTTTTAATTTTATCTAATAAATTTATGTATGGCATATTTTCATTTATGTAAACATGATCATGATAGTCTATATTAGTTAACATATGATAATGTACTTTTCCGTTCTTTTGAAATTCTGGTACACATATATACTTAAAATCTTTATAATGTCTTTGAAATACATCTCGCCAATATCTAAATCTTTTATTTGCTTTTTCTATATCTTTTATTTCATCATCAAAAGTAAGTGTTATAAATGTTTTAAATATTTCTTCGTTAGCTTTTATTAATCTTTGTAATTTGAATTTACTTCTATTTAAGTTTTTTGTTTCTATATATTTTTTGTCATTTTTTTTATTTATATTTTCTTTTTTAAATAAAAATGTGGTATCTATATTTTTTTCTAATGATTTTTCTTTTTTTATTTTTATATCATTGTAATAATATACTTGTTTATATTTACCACATTCTACTACTTTTATGTAGTAATTTTTATTCCCAGTCGTAGATATGAGACTACTATCAAGTAATAACGTATCCAGGTGTTTCACACCTCGATACTCTATCTTTTTTTCGAACATATAATCTTCATAAGTTTGTCCTGATTTTAATTCTCCAGTTTCAACTAAAAATTCATAATGTTCGGCAACAGCACAATCTAACTCATATCCACTAATATAATTATGAGAACTCCTTTTCATAATTACTACCGGTTATATTGCTGCATAAATGCAGCGCAATATAACCTAATACTTCTCAAATTCTTTAGTAGGCATTTCTTTATATGAACAAGAATTAAACATTTTCCATAACTTAGGACAGTATATCCATTTTGTACCTAAAATAGCAAATGCATATTCATCTATTATTTGTTTGGTATTTTTATCTATTCCTAATCTTTTATTTATTAATTTTCTTGTAATAAAACCAGGAAATATTGAACGTTTAACTATATAATATCTTGTAGCTAAAGTTCTTAATTTTTTATCCATATCATCATATCCTTGTGAAAATATGGCAATATCAACATTGTAATGTCTATGATATTTATAAAAATAAATTTCTTCTTTAGACATCTTTTCTTTTTTATCACTGAAATTACGATTGTTGTAATCTATCCCAGCTTCATCTATAAGAAGTAAACAATCTTGGATCATATAATGACCAATATCACTTCTTTCAACTTCATAAGTACCTTTTATAGATACATTACTTAAAACTCTACCTTTCTTTTTTATCCTTTTTTTAGCCAAATAAGCGGCGAAAGTAGTTTTACCACTTCCAGGTACTCCAAAATAAATATCAAAAGAATTACCTGGCTTTTGTCTTAAATTTCCTATTATTATCCATAACATTAATAAACCTAATATTATTAAAATCCACATTATAAAACCTCCTTTTATTTTATAATTATCTAAATATCATATTTTTACCTAATAAAACTACAAACTTTACTATTTTAATTATTAAATAAATACAGAATATAAAGAAACAATTTAATATTATAAATCCTAAAAATAATGCATCATCTGTTAAAACTAAAGTAGGAAAATTAGTAGTTATAAAATTAATATAAGTTTCCCAATATATATAAAATGGAATATGATTAATTTCCATAATTAACCACAAACCTTTCTAAACATTATACTAATAGGAATAACCAAAATACATACAGCTACTATTATCAAAAATAAAGTAGTTATGTCATAAATCCATAACGATGTATTTGGCAATTCTCCTATTATTTTTACACTCATTTCATAAAATGTTTCCATTAAATCATCTCCTTAATATTTATGTCTACTTTCTCTAGTACTATAGTCTTGTCCAGCATTACCTGGTGCGTGTCTAGGTTTATAATTATCATTAGAATTATTGTTTGTACCAATATTTTTAGTAAAACCAAGTCCAGGAATAAAATCAGTACCTAAAATAAAATATAATACAATACCTATAAATGCAAAAGCTAATATAAATTCCCCTAAAGTAATATTAGGATTACTATTTATTTTTAAAGTAAATAACCAAGATACGCATTTAGAAATCATATTAATCCAAAAACTAAAAACTTGATTCAAATTATCAACCTCATTTCACTGTAGAAATTAATTTATATATGGCATATATAACAATCAAAAATATAAATAATGATAAAAAATAATATAATATAGAATAAAAAGGTCTAGGAATAACTTCAATTAAATCATAAAATAAACCAGGCAATTCAATAATAAAATCAACGAAATTTGAAAATCCATTTTTTATAATATTAAACAATTCATCTACATAATCAGTAACCATATTATTTAACCACCATTCCTATTAGTATTTTAATAACCACTAATCCAAAAACAGAAATAATAAATAATTTTAAAAGCATAGGCATAGATTCATATAATTCATAAATATAATCTTTAACAAAATTAATTGGATTAGTCATTTTATTCAAAAATACTTTTACTTTTTCAAATAACCCTTTACTATCTAAATTAGCAGCATTGTGCGAAGTACTAATATGAAGTATTTCATCTCCCATAATTACAATATCTCCGTATTGGTCACCAAATTCATCTGTATTTAAAATAGTAATATCAAAGTCATTTCTTATATAAAAACAATAATTTTCATAATCAGTAGAAATTTCATTATTTAAATTAACAACTTCTATATTATTTTTAAAACTAAATATACTAAATTGTCTTAAACCCGCATCAGCATACTTTACAACGAATGGGTGAAAATACCAACCGTAATAAGAATATTTATCAGCATAACCTAAAGAATTTAAAAAACTACCTGGATCTTCTTTATTATATATTTCATCAATTCCTTCTTTAGAGTTTAACCAGTAATGAAATAATGGATGCATTTCAAAATAAGTTTCATCCTCTTCTAAAATCCATACATTATTTTCTTTGGTATTATCATATAAGTAGCTTACTAATCCTTTAGGAAAATAAGGAAACCAAATAAACTCATAAGAACTAAAAGATTTAGAATTATAATATTCACTATCCTCATTTTCATTTAATTCATAATTATTAGTAGATATAGCAAATTCTGCATTATTAGGCACACACACCTCTTTAAAATCTGGATTATCTTTAAATAAATTCTCATTAAATTCTAAATTTAATTGATTGATTAAATTGTTGTCTTCATCAGTTGCAAAAGATAAATCAAAATTAGTCCTACTAAAATAATCATCTGTGTCTACACGATATATAGTTGTTAAATTATCGGACCCATTATCAGTAAAAATTTTTTGATGATAATAAGAATTCGTACTTGGATAATAATTGAAATTATATATAATGGAATCAGGAATAGGATTATATCCTATCATATAACGAGAATCATTAGAGTATTTAGAATTTATATATAAATTATTTAAAGTATTATCATCTAATAGTAAAAAAGAAATAACATTACCTTGTTTGGAAGCTATATAATTTTTATGAACATTAAAATCAATTTCTTCCCCAAAAAATTCTATAAATTTATTTTCAATAAATTGTTTATCAATAGATACATTTTCATCTTCATACATTGTATAAGCACTTACACTATCTATCATTAACACTTGACTTATTAATTTACTAAAATCTATTTCTTTAGCACCAAAACCTAACACAAAGCCTATTACAAACACTATTACATAAAATAAAGTATTTACTAATTTATGTGCTTTATATTTATATTGTAAAATACTCATAGTATCACTTCCTTGTTATTCTATATATAACCATAAAAATTAAATATGAAAGTAACACACCTAAACATAATGTAAAAATTTGATTAGAAATTAATACTTCATATATATTTTTAGTTTTATCTAATATAAAACTTAATAATTCTGTTCCTTTTATCGTTACTTCTAATTCCTCTTGGGTTTCTTCTACTATACCTGAATCTAAATATACAACATTAGTTAAATCTTTAAATTCTGATATATTTGTATATACATTTCCAGAATAATAAGAGGATGATGATGTTTTTGAAAATACAAAAACGTAAGAAAACGTTTTATTTGTATAAATATAATAATATTGATAATCTTCTTTTTTAGTAAAATAAACACTATTATTCTTATATTCTAAAACAAACTTATCTAAATCTTCACCTTTTATAAAGTTACAATATAATTCTGAATTAACTGGAGAACAAACAAACTTATCATAAATGTTAAAATCAAAATCACTATTTTCTTCTTGAGCTTTTAAAACAACATTATTATAAATTAAATCATAAGTAATATCATGTGTACTTTCAAAAGCTTTAACGTTAGTACCTAATAAACAAAAAGAAATAACTAAAGTAAATAATAAGATCGTTTTCTTTAAAAACTTCATATTATCACAACCTATCTAATGCTTCATCTAATTCTTCGTCAGTACAATAAAATTCATTTAAAACTTTTTTAAACTTCTTAATTTTAAATATAAAATATACATTTAAAATTAAAGATATAATTAAAATTAAGTAAACCATATTTTTTCCTCCTTTTATTTCATTTTTTTATATTCATACCATTTTTTATATATTTGATTGTAAACTTTATTATATTTGCTTTCATTTTCAACAAATTCAAATGAGATTACTC
>JAFTRC010000042.1 GCA_017462455.1 Bacilli bacterium
AGTATGAGTCATTTAATCAGATCCTTTCAATGTTTTTTGTCCAATCACATTGTATCATAAAGTTTCTGAAATGACTCATTTTTTATAAAATTAAAAATAGTGTCAATTTTATTCACCAACACTATTTATTATAGAACCAAAAGGTAGATTAATTTTACCTTTTTTTTGTAGTATAATTATAATGGTGATAAAAATGTATAGAAACACTAAAGCAAATATTTAGATACAATACCATATGAATTAATTAGTAACATACTAAAAAGAGTTCCTAGAAATTATATAAAATAATTGTATATTATAAAAGTTTTTGCTATAATAATAATCAATTTGGAGAGAGATTATGAAAACATATTATTTAAGTGGCGATGATGTAAATAAAATAAATAGATTATTAGAAACAGCTAAGGCAGTAGAAAAATTATATAACAAATTATATATTTTAGAAATAAATGGTCAAAAAGAAACTGATGAATATAAAAAACAAATGGAATTTTTAAATATTTCTATTGATTTAGAAAATAGACTTTATAAAAAATATAATTTTTCTATAGAGAAGCAATCTATTTTAATTAAATATTTAGTAAATTTTAAATATCATAAAAATTATATAGATAATGAAGCATGTATTATAAATCAAGATTATGCTAATATACATGTAAGAAGAGTAATTAATAAATTAACAAATGAATTATCAAAAACTAAAGCAGGTATAAAAGAAATTTATTTTGAAGAAGTTGAACTAATGGAAAATGATATGAAAGAGTCTATTAATAATATTAGAGTATTAAAAGAACTTCAAAGAGATATATTTTCTTCCTATTTATTATTTTTACAAGAATACATATTGAATGAACAATATAAGTGTTATAAAAATGAGTTTATAAAATCAAAGTATAATTTATCATTTGTTTATGAAAAAATTGAAAAGATTATGTTAAATAATAATTTTGATATTAATAAAGAATTATATTTAGGTTCTAAATTAGTATCTGATATATTAAAAATAGATTTACAAGTTTATAATTATATGAAAGATGATTATAGTTCGTCATTTTTAAAAGATATAGTTTTTGAATTTATCGAGTTTAAAGATCTTGATTATAATGATAAAAATAAATCTGTTTCAGCTATGCTTAGAATGTGTTATATAAGAAGTTGTTTATTAATGGTGAGTGAACAAAAAATAACTGATATTAATTGTGAATTACAAGAATATATAAACAGTGAAGAATATTTGAATAAACATATTAATGATACTATAAGTCAGAATTTAATAAAAATTTGTTTTGATAGTATAGAAAAGGATAGAACAAAAGTAAAAAGATTATCATTTGGTATAAAATAAAACATATCATGAAAGATATGTTTTATTTTTGACAAACTATTTAATTTAATTATTTTAGTAATTTCTTATTTTAAATTTTTAATATATTTTTTATAAATTCTATTACAAAATTTAATACAATACTTAACATTTTTTTTAGTTAGTTTATTTTGCTCATGTATTTTAGCATCCAAATAATTTATCTATATTATAAAATTTAATAGTTTAATCTGTAAGACTTATTATATACAAAAGAAATAAAAAATGTAAGTAAAATCATCCACAAATATATTTAAATATGGTATAATTATATGAGGTGATAAAAGATGGATAATATAAAGAAAAGAATTGATGAATTAATTAAAATATTAAACAAAGCAAGTTATGAGTATTATACATTAGATAGTCCTAGTATAACAGATCAAGAATATGATGCGTTTATGGATGAATTAATAAAATTAGAAACTAATAATCCATCTTTAGTAAGAAATGATTCTCCAACTGTAAGAATTGGTGGAGAAGTTATAAGTGACTTTAAGAAAGTAACACACTCTATACCTATGATGAGTTTAGGAGATATTTTTAATGAAGAAGAAATAAGAGATTTTGATGAAAAAATAAGAAAAGTAGTTAAAAATCCAGAATATGTATGTGAACTTAAAATAGATGGTTTAAGTGTTTC
>JAFTRC010000043.1 GCA_017462455.1 Bacilli bacterium
ACTAAGTGTAAGTATAGGATATTCTAGTTTAACAACAAGTTTAAATATAACAGGATTAGTAACAAAAGTAAGACAAAAAGCAGATATAAGAATAACAGACTTACAGATGAGTGAAGTAAGTAATGAAGGCCAATCAAAATATCAAGAATATAATAAAGAAAATATAAGTGTAGGAGTAAACTTACCAAATAGTAATTCAAGTGTAACATATAAAGTAGAAGTAACAAATATAGGAAATGTAGAAATGGGAATCTTAAGTATAGAAGGATTACCAGAGAATTTAGAATATGAATTAAAAGATTATCAATTAAAAGAAAAAATATGTGATACAAGTAATGTATGTAAATTAGGAATAAAAAAAGAATTCTATATAACAATAAAATATAAAGAAAATGGATATAATACAAGTATAACAGAATATAATATAAATTTAGATTTCACATTTAAACAAGTATATAACGTAACATATGAAGGAATAACAAATAATAATTATCCAAGTAGTATATTAGAAGGAGAAACTCTAGAAGTAGAATTTACAGAAACCATACCAAAAGTAGTACCATACATAAACGATACAAAAGTAGAGTATACTTATGAAAATAATAAACTAACAGTAGAAAATGTAACAGGAGATATAAATTTAAAATATATAGAAAAAGTATATTTAACAACTTTAAGTGAAGGGACATATTTTAAAGAAAGTGCGTATATAAGTAAAATAAAAACAGTATCATTTGTAGATAGTGTTGATATCCCAAGTGATGCACTCGCTACATATAATCTAGAAGAAAATAGTGGAGATGAAATAAAGGGATGGATAGATACAAATTATAACTTATATATAGGATCAGAATGGGATATATATAGTAAAGATTTAAGTTATGCATTTCAGAATATGAGTGGAGTAACAAATATAACATTCAAAAACCTAAATACAAGTGAAGCAACAACAATGAGAAATATGTTTTATGGAATGAGTGGTTTAACGAGTTTGGATGTAAGTACAATTAATACAACAAAAGTAAAAAGTATGCAACGTATGTTTCAAGACGTTAGTAAATTGACAAGTTTAGATTTAAGCAATTTTGATACAACAAATGTAACAGCTATGTATGGAATGTTTTCTGGAATGAGTGGTTTAACGAGTTTGGATTTGAGTAATTTTAATACAAGTAATGTAACAGATATGAATGCTATGTTTAATGGAATGAGTGGATTAACAACCTTAAATTTAAGTAGTTTTAATACCTCAAAAGTAATAAGTATGGCACATATGTTTAATAGAATGAGTTCTGTAACAAGTTTAGATTTAAGTGGTTTTAATACCTCAAAAGTAAAAAGCATGACAACTATGTTTAATGGAATGAGTTCTCTAGAAAGTTTAGATTTAAGTAGTTTTGTAACTACTAATGTAACAGACATGTCATATATGTTTACAGATATTACTGCCTTAACCTCATTAGATATAAGTAATTTTAATACAACAAAAGTAACAAGTATGGCACATATGTTTAATGGAATGAGTTCTCTAGCAAGTTTAGATTTAAGCAATTTTGATACAACAAATGTAACAGATATGAATGCTATGTTTTATGGAATGAGCTCATTAACAAGTTTGGATTTGAGTAATTTTGATACAAGCAATGTAACAAATATGAATAGTATGTTTTATAAAATGTATTTATTAACAACTCTTGATTTTAGAAATGCAACGTTTGCCAATATTACTAATTATGAATATATGTTTACAGGAATTCCAACGAATATACAAATAATAACACTCAATGACACAACACGTACTTGGTTACAAGATAAATTAGGAGTAGGAAAAGGAACTATAAAAACAGTAGCTGAGTTAGGAACACAATAAAAATGTATTTAATTACCTTTTTTTCATATACTTTAGTGGTGATAAAATGAAAAGGATATTATTATGTTTATTATTTTTGTTTTGTGTATGTGGTTGTGGTAAAAAATTAACTTGTACTTATGAAGAAGACTATGAAGATATACAAATAAGAAATAAAATGGTGTTTAATTTTAAAGATAATACTTATCAACAAATAGATAAAATGATATTCCAAAATGAGGAGAGTGCAGAGGATTATTTTGAGGATGTTAGCGATTATATAGAAGAATATAATTTAGTATTAAATGATAATATAATAGTATCTGAATTAGAAGATTCTTTTGGTGATGAAAAATCTAAGAAAGAAATAAAAGAGCAATATGAAAGTTATGATTATGAGTGTAGATAACAAGTTTTTACTTGTTTTTTTTGTGATAAATTTGTGAAATTTTATTTTTTAGCACTCAAACCCTTGACAGTGCTAAAATAGAGTGATATACTTACATTAGCACTCAAAAATTAAAAGTGCCAAAAAGTTGTTATATAATCATAAAAAACTTATATAATATTAAAGAGGTGGTAAAGTGGTTAGTAAAAGACAAGAAGAACTACTTAAACTAATTGTTGAAGATTATATAAAGAATGTTAGACCAGTAGGAAGTAAAGCTTTATGTGATATTATGAAATGTTCTAGTGCGACAATCAGAGCTGAAATGAATTATTTAGAAGAAATTGGATTACTAGAAAAAACACATATATCATCTGGTAGAGTTCCTAGTGAAAAAGGTTATAGATATTATGTTGATAATATTATGAAACCTAAAGAACTAAATGGTGAAGATATGTTAAAGCTTCAAACAATAGTTGACAATAAATCACTAGTAGTTAATGATATAATACTTAAGAGTATGGAAATTATATCAGAACTTACTCACTATACAACTGTTGTTCTTGGTAAACAATCAAGTCATAATTTAGTTCAAAAAATAGAAGTTATTCCAATAGATAAAAATAATATGGTAGCTATAGTTGTTACCGATAAAGGTCATGTAGAACACAAAAATATCTATATACCTGGAGATGTTGATTCTGTTGAAATAAAACAAACTGTTGATTTAATAAATAAGTTAATAGTTGGAACTAGTATAGATAGTGTTAGTGAAGTATTAGAGTACCAAGTAAAACCGATTATAGCTCAATATGTTAAACAACACGAAGTATTGTATAATGCTTTCTATAATGCGTTTAGTGATTTCACAAACGAATCAGTTAGAGTTAATGGTAGAAAAAATATACTTATGCAACCAGAATTCAATGATGCTGATAAGATTAGAGATATAATTAGTAAATTTGAAGATAAAGAAATTGTAAAAAATATTAAAGAAGAAGATAATGGTATTAATATTTATATAGGTAGTGAAAATGATTTTGATGATGACGTAACAGTTATTAAAACAAAATATACAATTAATGGAGAAGAAGGAACGATTGCTTTAATAGGACCAAAAAGAATGGAATATGAAAGAGTAATCACGCTTCTTAACTATATAAAAGATAATATAGATAGTAGATAGAAAAGAGGTAGTTATGGAAAAAGAAAAATGTCATTGTAATGATGAATGTACTTGTGGTGAAAATTGTGAATGTACAGAAGATGTAAAATGTTCAGAAGATTGTCATTGTGGAGAAGATAAGTGTAAATGTGATGATGACTGCAAATGTCATGAAGAAGAACATGAATGCCATTGCGATCACCACGATAAAAAACATGATAAGAAAAAGCACAAGGAAGAAAAACATAAATATAAAGAAATAATAGAAGAATTAAAAGATGAACTAAAAAAGAAGGATCAAGAAGTTTTAGTAGCTAAAGCAGATTTGATTAATTATAGAAAAAGAAAAGATGAAGAAGTAGTTAGAATGTTAAAGTTCTGTAATGAAGATTTAATTAAACAAATACTTCCAATTATGGATAACTTTGAAAGAGCTATAAAACTTGATGATGATAATTTAGAAGATGAAGTTTCTAAGTTTTTAGAAGGATTCAAAATGATTTATTGTAATATGCAAAATGTTATGGGAAACTTTGAGGTTAAGCAAATAGATGGTGCTAATAAGCCATTTGATCCTGTATATCATAATGCTATTATGGTAGAACAAAAAGAGGGTGTTGAGCCTGGTATGGTAATAGAAGTATTACAGAAAGGTTATATCTATAAAGATAAAGTTATAAGACCAGCAATGGTTAAAGTAAGTGAATAGGAAAGGTGATAAATATGGGAAAAACAATAGGTATAGATTTAGGTACAACTAATAGTTGTGTAAGTGTATTTGAAGGTGGAGAAGCAAAAGTTATAGTTAATGCCGATGGAGATAGAACTACTCCTTCAGTAGTAGCTTTTAAAAAAGGAGATATTTTAGTAGGTAAAACTGCTAAACATCAATCAGTTACTAACCCAGATACAATTAGTTCTATTAAAAGATTAATGGGTACAAAAAAGAAAGTTAAAGCTAATGGAAAAGAATATAGTCCAGAAGAAATAAGTGCTATGATTCTTGGAGATTTAAAGAAAACTGCTGAAGCTTATTTAGGAGAAAAAGTTACTAGTGCAGTTATAACTGTTCCAGCATACTTTAATGACTCTGAAAGACAAGCAACTAAAAATGCAGGTAAAATTGCAGGATTAAAAGTTGAAAGAATTATCAATGAACCAACAGCTGCAGCGTTAGCTTATGGGCTTGATAAACAAGAAGAAACTCAAACAATTTTAGTATATGATTTAGGTGGAGGAACATTCGACGTATCTATACTAGAATTAGGTGATGGTGTATTTGAAGTTAAATCAACAAGTGGTAATAATAAACTTGGTGGAGATGACTTTGATCAAAGAATTATTGATTATGTAGTAGAAGATATTAAAGATGAACACGATGTAGATTTAAGTGATAATAAAATGGCTTTACAAAGAATTAAAGAAGAAGCAGAAAAAGCTAAAAAGACTTTATCAAGTGCAACTTCAACAGATATTTCTTTACCATTTATTACTGCTGAATTAAACTATGAAACTACATTAACACGTGCTAAATTTGAAAGTTTAATTTCTGACTTAGTTGAATCTACTTTAGATCCAGTTAGAAAAGCTTTAAAAGATGCTAAATTAAAAGCTAGTGATATAGATAAAGTAATTCTTGTTGGTGGATCTACTCGTATTCCAATGGTACAAGAATTAGTTAAGAAAGAATTAGGTAAAGAACCATCTAAAGAAGTTAATCCAGACGAAGTAGTTGCTATGGGTGCAGCTATTCAAGGTGGGGTATTAACAGGAGATGTTAACGATATAGTATTACTAGATGTTACCCCACTTTCACTTGGTATTGAAACATTAGGTGGAGTATCAACTGTATTAATTCCAAGAAATACAACTATTCCAACTAGTAAATCACAAGTATTCTCAACAGCTGCTGATAATCAACCTGCAGTAGATATTCACATTTTACAAGGTGAAAGACAAATGGCTGCAGATAATAAAACATTAGGAAGATTCCAATTAACAAATATCCCTCCAGCACCTCGTGGAGTACCTCAAATTGAAGTTACTTTCGATATAGATGCTAATGGTATTGTTAATGTTAAAGCTAAAGATTTAGGAACAAATAAAGAACAATCAATCACAATTACATCTTCAACTAGTTTAAGTGATGATGAAATCGATAAGATGGTAAAAGAAGCAGAAGAAAATCGTGAAGCTGATGAAAAACGTAAAGCTGAAGCTGATGCTAGAAATGAAGCTGAACAAATGATTTTTGCTACTGAAAAAGCTATCAAAGATTTAGGAGATAAAGTTGATTCTAAAGATAAAGAAAAAGCTGAAGAACAAATTAAAGAATTAAAAGAAGCTTTAGAAAAAGATGACGTAGAAGACATCAAAGCTAAAACAGAAAAATTAAATGAATCTGCTATGGCACTTGCTACTAAAGTTTATGAAGAAGCAGCTAAACAACAACAAGCAGAACAAGCAGAACAATCAGAAGAAAAAGAAGATAAAAAAGAAAAGAAAAAAGATAAAAAATCAAAAGATGATGTAATGGATGCTGATTACGAAGAAAAATAAAATGAAGTTCTAGGCAACTAGAACTTCTTAAATTATAAAAAGGAGATAATATGGAATATAAGACAAGAAGTGAAGTACCTAATGAATATAAGTGGGATTTAAGTAAAATGTATAAAGATAATACAGAAATAGAAAAAGATATAAACATAGTAAATGAGCTTACACCTAAAATACTTAAATTTAAATCTCATATTATGGATAGTAGTGATAGTTTATATAATTTTTTGAAATGCACTGAAGAGCAAGATAGAATTTTAACAAAATTATATGTTTATTCTAAAATGGCTTTTGATGTAGATACTAAGGATAATAAAAATAAATCATTAAAAATGAAAATTGAAAAGTTAAGTGAAAGTTTAAATGAAAAATTCTCTTTCATCGAACCAGAAATGATGGAAAGTGATTATGAAACTGTTTTAAAGTATATAGAACAAAATGATAAACTTAAAGAATATAAATTCTATTTAGAAGATATATATCGTTTTAAACCACATTCATTAACCCAACAAGAAGAAGATATTTATGTACGCGCAATAAATGCTTTTGGCAATTGTAGTGAAGCATTTAGTAGTTTAAATAATGCTGATATTGATTTAGGTTATATAAAAGATGAAACTGGTGAAAATGTTAAATTAACTCAAAGTAATTATATAGTATATATGAAAAGCAAAGATAGAAATGCAAGAGAATCTGCTTTTAATGCTATGTATAATTATTATAAAAATAGAAAAAATACACTTGCTTCAATTTATGTAGGAGAAATAAAAGAATCTGCCTTTATAACTAGTGTTAAAAAGTATAATTCTTCTTTGGAGAGAAGTTTATTTAATGATAATATAGGTGTAAGTGTATATAAAAATTTAATAGATACTGTACACAAAAATATGAATTTAATGTATGATTACATGGGGTTAAGAAAGAAAATGTTAAATCTAGATGAACTTCATATGTATGATATTTATGTAGATTTAGTAGAATCAGACAACGATAAAATACCTTTTGAAGAAGGTAAAAAAATATTATTTGAAGCTTTAAAACCATTAGGAGAAAAATACTTAACAGATTTAAATAAAGCCTTTGATGAAAAATGGATAGATATATATCCTAGTGAAGGTAAAAGATCAGGTGCTTATTCTTGGGGATGTTATGATTCATATCCATATTTACTTCTTAATTATAATGATACTGTAGATGCAGTAAGTACTATGGGGCATGAATTAGGTCATTCTATGCATTCATATTATTCTCATAGTCAAAATTATGTAGATAGTAATTATCCTATATTTTTAGCTGAAATTGCTTCTACAGTAAATGAAATGTTAATAAATGATTATATGTATAAAACGGCTAAAACTAAGAATGAAAAAATATTTTATTTAGTAGATTTCTTAGATACTGTTAGAACTACTTTATATAGACAAACTATGTTTGCTGAGTTTGAAATGATTATACATAATAAAGAACAAGATGGTATTCCTTTAACAGAAGAAGAAATATCGAATACATATTATGATTTAAATAAATTATATTATGGAGATAATGTTGTAAGTGATGATAACATACGTTATGAATGGTCACGTATTCCGCATTTCTATACACCATTTTATGTGTATAAATATGCAACAGGGTTAAGTAGCGCTTTATCAATTGCTAGCCGTATACTTAAAGGAGATACTGAAACTAGAAATAACTATTTAGTATTTTTAAGTAGTGGTGGTAATGATTATCCACTTAATATTTTAAAGAAAGTTGGGGTAGATATGGAAACTCCAAAACCAATAGAAGAAGCATTATCTTTATTTGAGGAAAAATTAAATGAATTAAAAGAATTAATTAAGTAGGTGAAGTATGAATAAAAGAGATTATTATGAGGTGTTAGGTGTTTCTAAGAATGCTGATGAAAAAGAAATCAAAAGTGCTTTTAGAAAATTAGCTAAGAAGTATCACCCAGATGTATCTAAAGAACCGGATGCAGCTGAAAAATTTAAAGAAGCTCAAGAAGCTTATGCAGTTTTATCTGACGAACAAAAAAGAAAACAATATGATCAATTTGGCCATGCTGCATTCGATCAAATGAATGGAGGAGCTGGATTTGATTTCTCTGATTTCGATTTCAGTGATATATTTGGAGATTTATTTGGGTCTGCATTTGGTGGAGGATTTTCTAATTTTGGTGGATTTGGAGGAGGCTCTAGTAGAGGTTCCTCTCGAGCTCGTCGTGGTTCTGATAGATTAATGAGAGTTGATTTAACTTTCGAAGAAGCAGTATTTGGATGTAAAAAAGAGATAAATGTAGATGTATATGAAGAATGTGATGAATGTCATGGTAAAGGTGGTAAGGGTGAAAAAACTTGTTCTACTTGCCATGGTAATGGATCAGTGACTATGCAACAAAATACATTATTTGGTACATTCGCAACTCGTACTACTTGTCCGGATTGTAGAGGAAAAGGAAAAACTTATGAATCTACTTGTTCGCATTGTAGAGGTACTGGAAGTGTTAAAGAAAATAAAGATTTAGAAGTAAAGATACCTGCAGGTGTTGATACTGGAAATCGTTTAAGACTTGCTGGCAAAGGTGACAGTGGCTCTAATGGTGGAGAAAATGGAGATTTATACTTAGAATTTAGAGTTAAAGAACATCCTTTATACGAAAGAGATGGAAACGATATATATTTAGAACTTCCAATAACAATCACAGATGCAGTGCTTGGGTGTAAAAAAGAAATTCCAACTTTATATGGAAATGTTAAATTAACTATTGAATCAGGAGCCAACACAGGTGATAAACATAGATTAAAAGGAAAAGGTGTTGAGGATTTACACTCAGGTTCTAAAGGAAATATGTATGTAATTATAAATGTAGTAATTCCTGAAAAACTTGATAGAAAGCAAAAGAAATTGTTTGAAGAATTAAGTGATACTAATTTAAAAACAAGTGAATTTAAGAAAATAGAAGACTATTTAAAGAAAAATAAATAGTTTTTTCTTTTAAAAATAAACAAAAATCAACTTTTTTACCAAAAATTGTTGCAAACCTCTTTTTTATATGGTAATATTAGATTGTAAGCAAGGTAGCTTATTGAATTAGATAGGGAGGTAGTCTTAAATGACTAAAACAGATTTAGTAAATTATATGGCTGAAGAAGCTGGATTAACAAAAGCTGACGCTGCTCGTGCACTTGATGCATTCATGGGTGGAGTTACAAAAGGATTAAAAGAAGAAGGAAAAGTAACTTTAACAGGATTCTTTACTTTCAGTGCTGAAAAGAAAGCTGCTAAAGAAGGACGTAATCCAAGAACTGGTGAAACAGTTAAAATACCTGCAAGAGTTGCAGTTAAAGGAAAAGCTGGATCTAAATTAAAAGAAGCATTAAACTAATTGTTTAATGTTTTTTCTTTATCTAATATAAAAAATCTGTTATAATAATAGGGGTGGTTTAAATGATAAAAGAAATAAAGAAAATAGCAGATGAATTTAACATTAATGGAGAGTTAATAAGCGTTGAGTGCAAAAATAGTGGGAATATAAATAAGACTTATGTTGCTACATATAAAATGCCTAATAATAAGATTGAGCACTTTATTATTCAAAAGATAAACACTACAGTATTTAAAGAACCATATAAATTAATGAAAAATATTAGTAATGTAACTAGTTTTATTCAAATGAAAACACAATTTTGTGGAGATAACATTCATCCTTGTTTGAATGTTATTAAAAGTAAGAATAATAAACTATTAGTAGAAGTTGTAGATGATAAGACAGGTGAAAAACAATATTATAGATCTTATAATTGTATAGAAAATTCTATTTCATATGATGTATCTACTGATAAGAATGTTGTTTATAAAGTAGGGCAGGCATTTGGACATTTTCAAAGATTATTAAGTGATTATGATGCCGATGATCTTGAGACAACTATTCCTGATTTTCATAATACGCCAAAAAGATTTGATAATTTTATGGCTGATATTGAACTGGATGTATGTGATAGAGCAGATGAAGTTTCATCCGAAATTATAACAGTGTTAAAAAATAGAGGCTGTAAAGATAAAATTGCTAACTTGTTAAAAAAAGGTACAATTCCTACAAGAGTTACTCATAATGATACTAAAGTTAATAATGTTATGATGAATAAAGATACAGGAGATTATTTAACTGTTATAGATTTAGATACTGTTATGCCTGGCAGCGCACTTTATGATTATGGTGATGGGGTTAGAAGTACTTGTGCGACTGCTGTAGAAGATGAACAAAATTTAGATATTGTAGAATTAAATATGGAATTGTTTAAAGAGTATACAAAGGGTTATTTAAGTGAAATGGCAGATTATTTAACAGAAGATGAAGTTTGTAATATGGGTGAATCCATAAGAGTAATTACATTTGAATTAGCTTTAAGATTTTTAAATGACTATATAAATGGGGATACATATTTTAAAACTACATATGATAAACATAATTTAGTGCGTACTAGGAATCAATTAAAATTGTTATCTGATATAGATAAAAAGATGCCAGAAATAAATAAGTTTATATTAAACACATACAAAAAATGTAAACAAAATAATAAACAATTAGTAAAAATAAAATAATAGGTGGTAAAATGAACGAGACAGCTTTAAAAATTTTAAAAAAAATAAATAGTAACGGATTTGTTTCATATTTAGTAGGTGGATATCCTAGAGATTTATATATGGGAAGAGATAGTATAGACTATGATATATGTACAAATGCAACTCCTAAAGAATTAAAAAATATATTTGGAGAATCTGTACTTCCTGCAGAACAATATGGTTCTGTTACTCTAATGTATCATAATACTCGTTTTGAAATAACTACATTTAGAAAAGATATAAAATACTTAAATAATAGAAAACCAATAGAAATAGAATATATAGATAGTTTAGAAGAAGATTTAAAACGAAGAGATTTTACTATGAATACTATGTGTGTAGATTCTAATGGTATTTTAATAGATTTACTAAATGGTAAAGAAGATATAAATAACAAAATAATAAAAACAGTAGGTAATGCAGATTTAAAAATATATGAAGATTCTCTTAGAATACTTAGAGCTATTAGATTCGCTACTGTATTAAATTTTAGATTAGATGATGAATTAAAGAGTGCTATAATAAAGTATAAACACTTACTTAAAAATTTATCATATTATAGAAAGAAAGAAGAATTAGATAAGATTTTTTCTAGTAACAATTCTCAATATGGAATAAGACTAATAAGAGAGCTAGGTTTAGATGAAGAACTAGAACTTAAAAATTTAGATAAATTAAAGCCAACTACTTATTTAATAGGTATATGGGCTCAATTAGGTTGCGAAGATAAATATTCGTTTAATAATACTGAAAAAGAATCTATAAAGTCAATAAAAGACTTAATGAAAAAAGATATATTAAATTACAATAGTTTATATAATTATGGACTATATATATGTACTATAGCTAGTGAAATAAGAGGTATAGATAAAAAGTTGGTTACTGAAAGATATAACAGTTTATATATACATAATATAAGAGATATAAAAGTAGAAGCTAAAGAAATATGTGATTTATTAAATAGAAAACCAGGAAAATTCTTGAAAGAAATATTTAGAGATTTAGAATATAAAGTGGTAAATAAATTACTTGAAAATGATAAAGATAGTTTAAAAAAATATATATTAGATAATTATCAATAAAGAAGTGATATTATGAAAAGAATTTTTAATAAGAAAGTTATTATATGTTTAATTATATTTATATTATTAATTGTTTTAACATTAATAACTTTTTTTAATCCGTTTCTTTTTATTAAAATAAGTGGTAATAAAAATATAATTGTAAGTGTCAATGAAGAATTAAAATTACCTAGTGTTAAAGCTTATATATTTAATAAAGATATAACTAAAAATATAGAAGAAAGCGGTAAAGTAGATACAACTAAAATAGGTGAATATAAGATAAAGTACACTATAAAATATTTACTTACTACAAAAACAGTAACTATGAAAGTAAATGTAGTTGATAAAGAATTACCTGAGATTAAATTAATAGGAAATAGTGAAGTAATTATGTGTCCTAATGTTGAATATATAGAAGAAGGTTATACAGCATTGGATAACTATGATGGTGATATTACTGATAGTGTTATTATAAATAAGTCTTCTGATTATATAGAGTATACTGCAGAAGATTCATCTAAAAATAAAACAAGCATTAAAAGAACTTTAATAAGAAAAGATGAAGAAATACCTAGTATAACTTTATATGGAAATATAAATAATAAAGTTGTACTAAATTCTAGTTTTAGTGATAAGGGTTATAGTGCAACTGATAATTGTGATGGAGATATAAGTAGTAATATAGAAGTTATTAATAATGTAAATATTAACCAATTAGGTACATATGAAATTATATATAAAGTAAAAGATAGTAGTGGTAATGAAACTAGTGTTACAAGGATTGTAGAAGTAGTAGAACAAAGTAAAAGTGGATTTTATACGAATATAGTAGAGGGGCCAACTTATATAAATGGAATATTAATAGTTAATAAAAATTATTCTATACCAAGTAATTTTGGTGGGACAAATAGTGAAGCTACAAATGCTTTATATGAATTACAAAATGCAGCAAGTTTAGCAGGTTTCAGTATGCCATTACTTTCTGGATATAGATCATATTATACTCAACAATATTTATATAATAGTTATGTTAATACATATGGTAGAGAATCTGCTGATACTTTTTCGGCTCGTCCAGGACATTCAGAACACCAAACTGGCCTTGCATTTGATGTAGGTAGTATAGATGATTATTATGGCGATACTCCTGCAGGGATATGGTTAAAGGAAAATGCTCATTATTATGGTTTCATAATTAGATATCCTAAAGGTAAGGAACACATTACAGGTTATAAGTATGAGCCATGGCACATACGTTATTTAGGAGTAGATGTTGCTACAGATATTTATAATAAAGGTGTAACTTTAGAAGAATATTTAGGTTTATAATTAAAAACGTATTTAAAATAATACGTTTTTTTGATATAATTATTGTAGGTGAAACAAATGAAGCAAGAAAACATTAGAAATTTCTCAATAATTGCTCATATAGATCATGGTAAGAGTACTCTCGCAGATAGAATATTAGATGTAACAGGTGCGATAACAGAAAGAGAAAAACAAGCACAACTTTTAGATAGTATGGATATCGAAAGAGAAAGAGGAATAACAATAAAATTAAATACAGTACAATTAAATTATAACTATAAAGGAGAAGATTATGTTCTTCATTTAATAGATACTCCAGGTCATGTGGATTTTACCTATGAAGTATCTAGAAGTTTAGCTGCTTGCGAAGGAGCAATACTAGTTGTAGATGCTGCTCAAGGTATAGAAGCACAAACACTAGCTAATCTTTATCTTGCAATGGAAAATGATTTAACTATAATCCCTGTAATAAATAAAATAGATTTGCCTAATGCTAATATAGAAAAAGTAAAGAAAGAACTTATGGATAATTTAGGATTTAGTAAAGATGAAATTATTCTTTGTAGTGCTAAAAATGGTATAGGTATAAAAGAATTAGTAGAAGCAGTAATAGAAAAAGTTCCTGCTCCAAAAGGAATAAAAGATGATAAATTACAAGCTTTAATTTTTGATAGTTATTTTGATTCTTATAGAGGTATAGTAACTTTAATTAGAGTAGTTAATGGTAGTGTAAAAGTAGGAGATAAAATAAAGATGTTTGCTACTAACTCAGTTTATGATGTAGTTGAACTTGGTGTAAATACTCCTCATATTCAAAAGAAAGAAAAACTAGAGACTGGTGAAGTAGGTTATTTATGTGCTAGTATAAAGAAAATAGAAGATGTTAAAGTAGGGGATACAGTTACTCTTGAAAATAATCCTAGTATACAACCGCTTCCTGGATATAAGCCTATGAAACCTATGGTATTTTGCGGTATCTATCCAATAGAATCTAGTAAATTTCCTGATCTTAGAGAAGCATTAGAAAAATTAAAATTAAATGATGCGTCACTAGAGTTTGAACCTGAAACATCTCAAGCTTTAGGATTTGGATTTAGATGTGGTTTTTTAGGATTACTTCATATGGAAATAATTCAAGAAAGAATTGAAAGAGAATTTGGTATAGATTTAATAGCTACTTCTCCTTCAGTTGTATATGAAGTGGAAATGACTGATAGAACTACAATTTACGTGGATAGTCCAGCTAAGATGCCAGATAGACAAAAAATTAAAGAAATAAAAGAACCATATATAAAAACTAATATATTTGTACCTAGTGAATATATAGGTCCTATTATGGAATTATGTCAAAATAAACGTGGTAATTATGTATCAATGGAATATATTGATTCTACACGTGTAAATATACATTATGAAATACCTTTATCAGAAATAGTATATGATTTCTTTGATAAGTTAAAAAGTTATACTAAAGGTTATGCATCGTTTGATTATGAATTAATTGGATATAAGCCAAGTAATTTAGTAAAAATGGATATACTATTAAATGGAGATATAGTTGATGCATTAAGTTTAATAGTACATAAAGATTTTGCTTATAATAGAGGTAAAGCAATTGTTGAAAATTTAAGAAAATTAATACCTCGTCAACAATTTGAAATACCAGTTCAAGCTGTAATAGGTACAAAGGCAATTGCAAGAAGTGATATTAAAGCAGTTAGAAAAAATGTACTTGCTAAATGTTATGGTGGAGATGTATCTAGAAAAAGAAAACTTTTAGAGAAACAAAAAGAAGGAAAGAAAAGAATGAAGATGGTTGGAAGTGTTGAAGTTCCTCAAGAAGCCTTCTTATCAGTATTAAGTATGGATGGTGAATAGTATGTTAGAACAAAAAATTAAATCTTTATATCAAAGTTTATATTTTAAGAGAGTTACAATCCAAAAATTAGTAACTATGCTTAAAACTATTGTTATTGATAAAGAAACAGATATAGATAAAATATCTAAAAAATCAAATATATCTGTTCCAACAATAAAAAAATATATAAATAGTAAAGAATTACTTTTAGAACTATTAACGGAAGATGAATATAATGAATTTATACCTTATCGTGATTGTATAAATAATAAAAAGAAACAACAAGAAGAATCAGAAAAGTATGAAATGTGTAAAAATGTTATTAATGATATATTAGAAACTAGATTTAAATTTGAAGAAATTTGTAGAAGAAATTATATAACAGAGTCTAAGTTTAAAAATCTAATTAAAGAAGAAAAATATTTAATTGAAAATTTTGGAAAAGATATAATTAATCAATTAAAATTCAGAATTAGTGAAACAGGTATAATTAGAGAATCGACTCCAAGAGATAAAAAAATTATAGAAGAAGCTTGGGATTTAAAAGTTGTAAAAGATAAAATACATTGTTTGGATAGTTATGAATTTAGAGTTTTACAAGTTGTTTCTAATTATTTAATGAGTGGTGCTAATATAACTTTTGTTTCTCAAAAATTTGAAATGCCAGAACAAATGGTTTATAATTATATAACAGATCCAAAAGTAAAAAAATTGATAAAAGAAGATTATTATAATGAGTTAAGCAAATGTATATATAAAGAAGATGTTCTAAGAAGCCATGATTTAAATGCTAAAAGAGATTTGATTCGTTTTGCTGTTATGACATTAAAAAAATCAGATTATAATTTAGAAGAGACAAGTGAAATTTGTGACATTCCTTCTAATTTGTTGGAAAGAATATTAACAGATGATTTATTATTTATAATGTATACTCGTGATGAAGTAGAACAAATAAGAGCATTGTTTGTTGAACAAAAGAAGAAAGAAACAAAAAGAAAATAGTGAGTGTGAAAAAATGGAAGATAATGTATCATATAAATTTATAGGAAAAATGGCTTTAGAATTTAGATTATCATTGTATAATATATGTAAATTATTTGGAAGACCTACAACAGAAGAATTTAAAATGTATTTTTATGAAAATATAAGACAAACTACAGTTAATGATGTTGCTTTAGAAGAAAGATATAAATATTTATTTTTCTATGAAACAATAAATGAGTCTTCAAAAGCTTCTTTAGTATCATATACTGCAGCAAAAAATTTTATTGAGAGATATGGCAAAGCTCGAAAAGAGGGTAATGAAGAGAAATTAAGAAAAATTAAAGAAGAATTATATAAAACTGATAATGATATGAAAGAATTAGAACGTAGAATTTATGATCAAAAATTAACTCCAGAAGATATTGCTATAATATCTAGGTATAGAGTAAAATATGTTGTTTCAAGAACTGCTTTTGGTGAAGCTTATAATATTTCAGATAGGACAATAGAAACAGCGGAGAAACGTTTATCATCAAACATTTTAAAAGATAAAATTCATATGTTATCAGATTATTATAGTAATCTTAGAAATCAGAGAATGAGAAAACATAGCTAATGATAAAATCAGTTTATATACATATTCCTTTTTGTGATACTATTTGTAGTTACTGTGACTTTTGTAAATTTATTAAAAATAGTGATTGGATAGAAAAATATTTAATTATTTTAGAACAAGAAATAAATAGTAAGTATGAAGGAGAAATAATTAATACTATTTATATAGGCGGTGGAACACCTAGTTGTTTAAATATAGAAGAGTTAAATGAGTTATTTAATATAATAAAAATATTTAATAAATCTAAGACATTAGAATTTACATTTGAATGTAATATAGAAAATATTACAGAAGATAAGTTAAAATTACTATATGAGAATGGTGTTAATAGATTAAGTATAGGAATACAAACTTTTAATAATAATTATTTAAAGTTTTTAAATAGAAATCATAATAAAGAGGATATAATAGAGAAAATAAATTTAGCTAAAGAAATAGGTTTTGAAAATATTAATATAGATTTAATATATGCTTTACCTAATCAAACTTTAGAGGAATTAAGTAATGATATAGATGAATTCTTAAAACTAGATATAACTCATATATCTACTTATTCATTAATTATAGAACCTAATACTAAAGTGTTTATTGAATCTTATAAAAATATAGATGAAGATTTAGACTATGAAATGTATAAGCTTATATGTAATAAGTTAAAAGATAATGGATATAATCATTATGAAATAAGTAACTTTAGTAAGAGTGGTTATGAATCAAAACATAATTTAACGTATTGGAATAATAATGAATATTATGGATTTGGATTAGGAGCTTCAGGATATATAGATAATATTAGATATGATAATACTAGAAGTTTTAATAAATATTTAAATGGGGAATATATAAAAAAATCTCATGAACTTGATATAAAAGAAACTATAGAAAATGAATTTATATTAGGACTTAGAAAGATTAATGGAATAAATAAAGAAGATTTTAAAAGTAAATATAATAAAGATATAAAAAGTATAGAGGTAGTTAATAAATTACTTAAAGAAGATAAATTATTAGAAAATGAAAAAAACATATATATAAATCCAGATTACATATATGTTTCTAATGATATATTAATAGAGTTTATTTGAACTCTTTTTTATTAACAAAAAGAAACTGCCCCCTGAGCAGTTTCTATAAAAGAATAAAAAGGGGTTGGCTAGTGTGATACTAGCACCAATTCGCCTAATTCCGAATTGGTACTTAATATACTAATCCAAAAAAGTTCTTTTGTCAACACTTTTTTTGAAAAAAATAAAAAAAGTTTAGATTATAACATATTTAACAGAAAATATGTTATAATAATATCAATATTCAGGAGGTTTTTATGTTTGGAAAAAAGAAAAAAATAGAAGAAATAGAAGAGAAGTTACAAACAATCCGACATGAGAAAGAGGAACTTTTAAAAATAAAAGAAATGTTGGATGATGTATCTCCTAAGATTGATATAAGTGATATATATGTATGGCAACATAATAATATAAGTTATATAGTTAGACAATATATTAAACCTATAGTTGGAAATTGTTTAGGTGGTGCTGGTCCTTTAAGACATGGCTTTGAATCAACTTTAGTAGATATTTTTAATAATAATGTAATATATAAAAAATCTTCAAAGGGATTAATTGATAAAAAACAATTAATGAAAAAAGAAGATGGTACATATTTAGAAGGATCATCTCAATATGCATACTTTAATCATATATTAGATGTAGATAGAAGTTTACTTGTATATCCAGATAAAAAAGTTCCTTTATACGTTTTACAACAAACTTATTATAAATTAAATAATATAGATATAACAGAAATTAAAATGAAGTCTAAAGGTAAGTAATACTTATCTTTTTTTGTAATATAATTGACCACAATAATTTACTTAATTTAAGATAAATGGTATACTTATGTATAGGAGTGATAAATAATGTCAGAGAAAATAGTTAACTGGATAGTAGGAAGCTTAGGAAGTTTTATAGCTATTCCTTTTATGAAAGAAATAATAGTGTTTGTAATATCAATGTGTCCAATATTAGAATTAAGAGGGGGATTAATTGCTGCATCTTTATTAGATATGGATCCTTGGATTAGTTATTTAATTTGTATGATTGGAAATATTTTGCCAATACCTTTCATACTATGGTTAATAAATAAAATATTAAATTGGATGAGAAATAGTAAGAGTAAAAAGATAAATGGTATAGCTAGATGGCTAGATAAAAAAGTAGATAAACATAAAGGACAAATAGAAAAGTATGGTTATTGGGGACTTGTTATATTTGTAGGTATACCACTTCCAGGTACGGGGGCTTGGACAGGATGTTTAATAGCTGCAGTACTTGAAATGGATAAGAAAAAATCGTTATTAGCTGCAGTAGTTGGCGTATTTATTGCTTCAGTTATAATGATGCTATTATCATTTGGGATTTTATCTAACATATTATAATTTTAGTGGGTGGTTTTATGGATATAGGAACTTTAAAAGGAATAGGTCCTAAAACAGAAAAAATATTTAAGAATAATGGGATAATGACTACAAAAGATTTAATTAGTTATTATCCTTTTAGGTATGATGTAATAAAAAGAAGTAATATTGATGAATTAATACAGGATGATAAAATAATAATAGATGGTATAGTAGAAAGTAAACCTAGTGTATTTTTCTTTAATAAAAAAATGAATAAAATGTCATTTAAGTTTAATACAGGTAATTATTTAATTAATGTAGTTATATTTAATAGAGGATTTTTAAAAAGCAAAGTAAATCCAGGAACTATTTTAACTTTAATAGGTAAATTTGATAAAATACATAATACTATAGTAGCTTCAGATATTAGATTTAGTAAATTACCTAATATTCCTGTTATTGAACCTATCTATCATGGTATAGGAGGTATTAGTAGTAATCAAATAAGAGGATATATAAACAGTATTAATAATTATGAAATAGAAGAATTTGTACCACAATATCTAAAAGAAAAATATAAACTTATAGAAAAAGAAGAAGCTATTATAAATATACATAATCCTAAAAGTGAATTAGATTTAAAAAAAGCACAAGCATATTTAAAATATGAAGAATTATTTTTATTTATGTTAAAGATGAATAGTTTAAAAAGAAATAAAAAAAATAAAATAGGATTACAGAGAAGTGTTGATAAGTCTTTAGTAATGAATTTTATACACAATTTGCCATTTGAATTAACCGAAGACCAAAGTAAGTGTGTGGATAAAATATATGAAGATTTAACTAGTCAAAATAGAATGAATAGACTTATTCAGGGTGATGTTGGAAGTGGTAAAACTATAGTAGCTATTATAGCTTTATATATAAATTATTTAAGTGGATATCAAGGAGCACTTATGGCACCTACAGAAGTACTTGCTCACCAACACTTATTAAATTTAAAAAAAATATTTAAAGATTATAATATTAATGTAGAATTACTTACAGGTTCTTTAAAAATTAGTGAAAAGAAAGATATTTATAAAAGATTAGAAAACAAAGAAATAGATATAGTTATTGGTACTCATGCTTTGATAAGTGAGGGTGTAAACTATAATAACTTAGGTTTAGTTATAACAGATGAGCAACACCGTTTTGGTGTAAATCAAAGAAGTAATTTAAATAATAAAGGTATTACTCCAGATATACTTTATTTGAGTGCGACACCAATACCTAGAACTTATGCACTTACTATTTATGGAGATATGGATGTATCTAGTATTAAGACTATGCCAAGTGGTAGAAAAGAAGTAATTACTAGTTTAAAAGGTGGTAATGAAATCAAAGAAGTATTAGAGTTAATGTATCAAGAAATTAAAGCTAAACATCAAATATATGTAATCGCACCTTTAATAGAAGAATCAGATAAAATAGATTTAGAAAATGTAAATAAACTTGAAGAAAAAATGACAAGTGCTTTTGGAAAAATATGTAAAATAGGTGTAATGCATGGCAAGATGGAAAAATCAGAAAAAGATAAAGTAATGGAAGATTTTAAAAATGGAGAGATTACTATACTTATTAGTACTACTGTTATAGAAGTAGGTGTAGATGTTAAGAATTCTACTATGATGGTTATATTTGATGCATATAGATTTGGACTTTCTCAATTACATCAATTAAGAGGTAGAGTGGGAAGAAATGATTTACAAAGCTATTGTGTGCTTATAAGTGATAAAGAAGCAGAAAGATTAGATATAATGACTAAGACTACTGATGGATTTAAAATAAGTGAAGAAGACTTTAAACTTAGAGGTAGTGGAGATTTATTTGGAGTAAGACAAAGTGGAGATATGAACTTTAGACTTGCTGATTTTAAAACAGATTTTAATATATTACTTAAAGCTAAGGAAGATTCACTTGAATTACTAGAATCCAATAAAATTAATGAATATCCTAACTTAATAGATTTACTTAATAGGTCAATAAATTTAGATTAACATCTTGACTAATTAAAAAAAATATTTTATACTTATAATGGTATGGTAAACATACCAAGTGTTCTTTACGACGCTTAGATGTGGAGAACACACAACCAAAACCCCCTGAAGACGACCGATAATCGGTCGTCATTTTTGTTGTTCCTTGATTTATAAGGGGTTATACAAAAATGATATTGAAAAAACAAGCAACATTTATACCACAAAATGCGGTTTTTGTATAAAATAAATTTATTAAATCCTTATAAATAAAGGATTTATTTAAAAAATATGGTTTTGGTTAATGTGTAGTTTAATAGAATATGGCATAGAAATATGTCATTTTTTAATTATATAGATATTTAATGTAAAATATTTCCTTTAAAGAAGGAGGAGAAAATATGTGTGTTAATAAAAGAAAACATGCGACAAAAGATGGAAGGAGATGGGTATTTAAAGTAAGATATAAAACTCATGAAGGAATATGTAAGCAGTATACATCAAGATGCTTTCATACTAAAAAGGAAGCAGAAGAAGCACAAATGATTTTTATAATGGAAAAGAAAAAAATGAAAGGAAGAAAGATTATGAATATAAAAGAATTATGCGATTTATTTTATTCTTATCAAAAGAATAAAGTTAAGAATACAACATTATATACTTATGTACAAAGGAGAAAATATTTTAAATTAATTGAAGAAATTAAATTACACGAATTAACAGTCGAGGATTATAAACTATGGAGAAATAGTTTAGATGACAGTAAATTAAGTACTGCATATAAGAATGATATTTTAAAATTCTTTAAAGAATTATTAAAATATGCAGAAAGATGGTATGGATATGACTTTAGAGATTTATATAATAAGTTTGATAAATTTAGAGATCCAAATGCAATTATAGATGAAGGAATTAATTATTATACTTATGAAGAATTTAAAAAATTTATTTCTGTAGAAACTGATTTGAAATATAAAGTAGCTTTTGAAATTTTATATTTTTGCGGATTAAGAAGAGGAGAGTTATTAGCATTAACTTGGAATCATATTAATTTTGATACCAATGAATTGAGTGTAAAACAAAATTTAGTAGAAAACAGATTAGAAGGAGGATATTTAATTACTTCACCTAAAACAAGAAGTAGTATAAGAACGATACCACTTTTTAATAAGTTGGTTGAAGATTTAAAAGAATTAAAAGATAAAGATAGTAAGAATCCTAATTTTAATAACAATTGGTTTGTAGTAGGTAATGAAAAGTATTTACCAATAACGAATCTAATGACTAGAAAAAATAATAATTGTAAATTAGCAGGTTTAAAGCAAATACGACTTCACGATTTTAGACACAGCTGTGCATCACTATTAATTAGTATGAATTCTAATGTTGCAGTAGTAGCTAAATATCTAGGTCATAGTAAAATAGAAGAAACATTAAATACTTATACACACTTTTTTCAGTCTGATTTAGATAAAATAGTAGAACTTTTAGAAAAAATATAAGAAAAGTATGCTATAATAATTATATATAGTAAAGTAGGTGATTAAATGGAAAAATATTCAATTAAGACACCAAATAAAGATTTTAAGTTTTCAGTTATTAATCCAAATACGAAAGGAACTAGAGTAAAAAAATTAATAATAGATAATTTTGGTGAAAAAGCATTTTTTAAATACGAAGGTAATGATTACTTAGTAAGCGAAGCGTGCTCTGAAAAAATGTGTTATGAAATTGCGAAAGTTTTAGAATACCCTTGTGCAAAAATTGAATTAGCAATGGATAATAACGGAGTGTTAGGAATACTTAATTATTTGTTTATTAAAATTGGTAATGTAGAACACATGGATGCAGTTTCATATCTAAATATTCATAATAATCAAAGGTCAATGTTTTATACTATTTCAAATATAAAGAAAACTTTAGATAACCTTGATGTAAAATTATTTGAAGACTTTATAAGAATAATGATTTTTGATGCACTAGTTGGTGAACAAGATCGACATGAAGAAAATTGGGGAATAACAAAAATCGGAAATAAATATAAACTATCGCCGTTATATGATAATGGCGACAGTTTGTTAAGAAATTTCAAAGATATCTATTATGCTGAAAAATATTATAGTGGTAAAAAGAGTTTTGATTCATATATTAATAAGAGTAAAACAATAATATATAAAGAAGACAATAAAAAGCAATACAAACATTTTGAATTAATTAAATATTTAAATGAAAATTATAGTGACATAGTTCAAAAAGAAATATCTAACTTAAATAAATTAACAGATGAGGCAATAGAAAATATAGTTAATAAAATACCAGATGAATTATTGACTAAAATACACAAAGAATATATAATAATTTACTTGAAAAAAAGACGAGATATACTTTTGAATATAAAATAATAGAGGTGAGAAAAATGAAAGAAATGTGGTTAATTTGGAAACATCCAGAAACAAGAAGAAGATATAAAGTTGGTACTCTAAATTATGATGATAAAACTTATATTTTTAAATATGTGAATCCAGAATTAGATGATGCTTTAAAGGCGGAATTTAATTATTTTCCAGGTTTTGAAGAAATTAATAAAGTTTATACTAGTAATGTTTTATTTGCTAATATTGAAACTAGATTACCTAATTCTTCAAGAAAAGACTATTTAGAAATTTTGAACTCATACAACTTAGAACATGACTCAACTAAATTAGAAATTTTAAAAGCAACGAAAGGAAGATTGTTAACAGATAATTATGAATTTGTTCCAGCGTTTGATACTCGTAAAGTTGAATTTGATGTTGCAGGTACAAGACATTGTCCTGATGTAAATGATTGTAAGAATAAAATTAATGTAAATGACAAATTGTTATTAGAATTAGAAAGTGATAATGAATATGACAAATATACTATTAAAGTAATCTTGACAAAAGAAGGAAGAAAATACCATCTTGGATATGTTCCTAGATATTATTCAAAGGAATTAACAGAATTGTTAAAAAATAATATTGAATATTCTGCAATGATTCAAAGTTTAAATTTTGAAAGTGAAATTAATGATGAAGATATTACTGCATTTGTAAAATTAATTTTTAATAACAAATAATATGAATATTTATAAAAAAAATAAAGCCCCAAATAAACCGCATTTTATTAAAGTGTGGGTGCAAATGGGAGCGATTCAGTGCTAAACATTGGTTGCTTGAAGTCAACATTTACAAGGGTTTAATGGTTGTATGTTAGTCGGGCATTCAACCCCCTGAAGAGAGCCGAAAGGCTCTCGTTTTTTGTTTAAACCCAGTATTTATAAGGGTTTGCACGATTTAGCCTTTTCAATTTTAGGTAACAAAAATGTCCAAAAATAATTAGCATATTTACAACTTTTTCTAGGAATTATAAGTGTTTGCGAGCATTATGTTAGGTACCAAGTTAATTTTGTAGAAAATAAAATAAATTGTACCTAATTCGTATCTAAACTGATTTTTGACTAAATAAAAGCCCGTAAATAAAAGGAAAAATTGGCATTTGTGCAGTCTTCAGGTAGAAGTGGGTAGATTTCGATTTATGGTATCCACCAGAAGAGAACGGAAAGATTCATACAGGGGGGATTATAGCTAACGGAATGTTGGCTTTTTTTGTTTTTTGGTATATAATAGAAGACAAAAATTTTAGGAGGTAATATGACTAAATTAGAAATACAAACTTTAATTAATACTTATTTAAATAGTAATACTTTTTATATCGTAGATATGTTAAATTCTAGAGTAAAAATCAGTTCTTATGACGCTATGATGGAATTGTTAAAAACGACAAGAAATACATATAAAGAAAAGATATTAGAATTTGAAAAAGAATGTTCTAAATATATAGAAAAAATAGATCAGTTTATTGAACATTGTCAAAGTATAGAAGAAAATAAAATTGAACAAGAAATTAGAAATGACTTTAAATATTTTGTTTTTAGCGACAGATATTGTTCTGAAAAAAGAATTGAAGTAATATTTATATCAAGTTTAGATAATACTGCTGAAAAGAGTGAATACGCATTAAATACTATATATAAAGAATTAGGTTATGATAAATTAAAATATTACATAGAATTACTTAAAAGTTCCGGTAATTTAACTTCATATCTTAATGATTCTTCAAAACAAGAAGTAGCGATGCATTATATATTATTTAAAACAAATCATCATAGTAAAAATAGTTTTGTTAGAAATACTTCTACAAGGAATTTATATAATATGATGAAAGAAAATATAGATGATTCAATAAAAGAGATTACAAATGAAAAACAAGATTTTGTAGAGTTTATGAACGCTGAAAAAGAAGCATTTAAAGAATGGTCATCTGCAACAGAAGAAGAAAAAAATAAATTGGTTGAAGAATATGATACTTTTTTGAAGGATTGCAATACGAGAATTGAAAATCTTGAAAACTTATATAATAAAAAATTAAAGGTTGAAAAACCTGCTGAATTTATGAATAAAAAATCAAAAGAATATCTTTGGGCTTCGATTCGATGGGCAATTGCTACAGTTGTTCTAACTATTGGCTTAATATGGATTTTAGGTATAATTGTGAGTCCCAAAATTGATGTTGGAGAAAAAATAATTGAAGTTAGTTTATTTAGTAAACAAATTCCAATATATGAAAGTATTATTTTGTTAGCTATTGTTTGTTTAATAATTTATATTTTAAGAGTTTTTGTAAAAATGACTATTTCTTCAAAGCATTTAAGTGAAGAATATAAACAAAAATATATACTAACGTATTTTTATCTTTCTTTAATAAGTGAAGGTAAGATAGATGATTCTTTAAGTAATGCAATTTTATCTAAATTATTTACTAAAGCAGATACAGGGTTAATAAAAAATGATGCTAGTGTTGATCCTGAATCATTATATAAAGCTTTAACAAGTGTAAATAAATAAAAAGGCTAGGAGAGATCCTAGCTTTCATTCATTTCATCAATTAAATTTGTAATATCACTTAAAGCATTTGAATATAGGTGAGTATAAGTATTAAGAGTTTCTTCAATTTTAGAATGTCCTAAGAATTTAGAAACCATATTAATGCTAGCACCCTTATAAATTAATAGAGATGCACAGGAATGTCTAAAGTCATGTAATCTTATTTGTTTTACTCCAGCTTTTTCACAATTCTTATTTTTACGATCAGAAAATCTATTATTGCTTGCAGGGGCTATATCACCAACTACAAAGAATTTATCATTAAATCCAAATAGTATGTCTTTGTCGCTTTCTTTCAACGTTTTAAGGTCGTTTAAAAGGACTTTTGTAAGAGGTAAGACTCTATTACTCTTTTTGGTTTTAGGCGGCACAAATCGCCAGTTTTCACGACTAGATTGCTTTGTTATTTGTTTGTTAATAGATACTGTTTTATTTTCAAAATCTATATCTTTCCAGGTAAGTCCTTTAAGCTTCCCAATACGTAATCCACAGTAGTAGAGTAGTTGAAAACCACATCTGAATTTTATATCTTCTTCAACAGATAGAAACTTCTGAAATTCATCATATGTAAAGAATAACATTTCTTTAGGCATCTCATTTGGATTGTTAAAATTTTGCATTTTTCTATATACGTGTACAAAGTTGAAACCGTACCAATCAGTAGCGTAGTTTAATACTGATTTAAGAAATTTATAAATATCATTTTTATAACGAGTAGAGATATTACATCTATTAATATATTGTCTCCATTTTTCATATGTTTCAATATTAAAATTAGTTAATCTGATATTATATAATGGTTCAAGAAATCTTCTCTTATTATGATAATTATACATAGTTGTTTCTTTAACAATAGAAGATCTTTGTTCAATAAATAATTCAATCATTTGTTTAAAAATAACAGTACTAACATTTGCTTCTTCTAAAGCCTTGATTTTAAACTCAGCTTCAGCATCTAGAGCTTCGTGTCTTGTAGCATACTTTTTGGAGTGATATTGTTTTTTAGTACCATCTAAATCTTTATATCTTGTTCGGAAGAACCATTGTCTTCCATCTTTAGTTGGATTTTTATCTTTATATACAGGCATAATCTCTTCCTTCCTTTAGTTAAGAAATACCTAAAATATGCCGAAAACTTGTAATTTTTTTAAATTATGTTATAATTAAAGCATGGAAAAACCAATGCACTTTATCGTGTTCTTGTTTTATAGTTTGTCAGACTTAAACATATTTTGGTATTTCTTGATCTCGTACGCCAATACGAGATTTTTTTTATTTTGTATAATCTCTTATTAATCTAATAATAGAATATTTATTTTTATATTTTTTTAAATATTGTTCTTCAGTTAATCTTTCAGGTACATAACATTTTTCATTATCAATATTTAATGGAGTAATAATTACTTGCCCACCTTTATTAATAACTCTAGCAAATCGAATACTTGGAAGCCATTCGTCACCATCATAAGATTCTAAAATGTAATCACCATTTGTATTTAAATATTTTACTTTTCTAGCAATGATAATATCACCTTTATGATATTCAGGCTCCATAGAATCATCATTAAGCATAATTCCTATTGAATCATCCGCACCAGGTAAGAACTTAGGAATATATTCCCATCTAACTGTTCTGTTTGTTTCTTCACCAAATTGTTCAGATGTTTCTAAAACAGCTATACGAATTTTACTATCAAGAACTTCAGAGTCACTAACAGTACTTATTAATTCTTCATTTAGAGTAGTTAAGTTAGCGATAGATACTTTAAAGTAGTCAGCAACATCTTTTAATTGATTAGGACTTGGTAATGTTCTAGCTCTTGTCCAATCTCCAAATGTAGAATAACTTACATTTAAATCTTTAGCAACTTGTTTAGCAGTTATCTTTCTAGATTTTAATAAATCTTTAAGATTAACAGCTATTATTTCCCTTTGTTCACGTTTTCTCATAGCTTCTACCTCCTACAATTACATGTTAATGTTTTTGGCTAAAAATGTCAAGTTATAAAAAGGAAAATGTTGAAAATGACACAATTTTCTTTACAAATACGAACATAAGTTGTATAATTATATTGAAGGTAGAAAGGAGGTTAATATAAATGAAAATATCTTTAAGAGCATTAAGAATCAATGCTGGATTTACTCTTAAGGAAGCAAGTAAAAAATTAAGTATTAGTAGCGAAACCTTAAGAAGTTATGAAAACAAGAAGACTCATCCAGATTTTAAAAAGTTAAGTGAGATATTAAGTTTATACAATGTAAAATATGGCGATATTGTATATTCAGAAGATTACAAAGATTTAGTAATAGCAAGAGCATAGTCTGACAAACTATAAAACAAGAATATGATAAAGAAAGGTTAAAGAAATGACAAAGAATAAAGAACAAAAAGATTTTTATAATTTTATTAGACAAGTATATAAAAAGAAACCGAATATTGGCGAAATTCCAGATTTTATGAAAGTATATTATGAAATAGAAAGAGTATATAATTTTGAAGTTAATAAATTCTATTATGCAGTATGTAACTATGTATTTTTAGGTTTAGAACCATCAAGAGATATTAAAGAATCTGATGATTGGAAAAGTATCGAACCTTACTGTATAAAAGAAAGAGAAAACAACACATTAGAATATGGCAGATTATAATAAAACTAAAATGTATTTTTTCAAGTTTCCTAATACTTTTTTTGATAAAGATGAAATAGAAGAATTATTATCTGATTTTGATGGTGCTAGTACAGTAATTTTATATTTAAAATTAATTACTTTAGCGACCAATAAAGAAGGATATTTATGTAAATTAATAGCAGGAGAGTTAAAACCATATTCAGTAGAAGAATTAAGCAGAAAGACTAATACTGACATAAATGATTTAAAGGATAGAATGACCAGATTAAAAGAAGTTGGTCTTATCGAATTAAAAGATAATATGATCTTTATAGAAGAAGCACTTAATTATACCAATCAAACTGTTGGTGCTGAAAAGAAAGAAAAACAAAGGAAGAAGAAAAAAGAAAAGGATAACAACAAAGAGGACATTTGTCCGCCAGATATAGAAGAAAGAAATAATATATTAGAAACTAGAAATCAGAGCATAGAAACAATAAATAATATTAATAATAATAGTCGTCTTTTAGTACGACAAGAAGAAAAAACCAATCCTGCGTTGCAGGATATATATTATCAAGTCGTGTCTTATTTGAATAAGAAAACATTTAAAAATTTTAAACCAGAAAGCAAAAAAACAGTTGATTTAATAAAATTAAGATTAAGTGAAGGTTATACTTTAGAAAATTTTTATACAGTAATTGATAAAATGACTCATTCTTGGTTATCAAATGGAAAATTAGAAGAATATTTAAGACCAATAACTTTATTTGGTGATAAATTTGAAGAATATCTAATAGGTTATTGGGAACGAAATGAAGTTGATTGGACTTCTCCATATTATGATACGGTTTATTAATATACAAATATAGGATCCTATAATAGGATTCTTTTTTAGAAAGGAGAATTAAATGTATAGAACATGCACTGTATGTGGTGGAATACATCACGAAGATAATATGTGCAAAAGATATTATAAAAAGAATACTAAAGCTAGTAAGTTTAGAAATAGCAATGCATGGATTACTAAAAGAGAACAAATAAAGAAAAGAGATAAATATCTATGCCAAGTATGTTTAAAAGATAATATATATAACTACGATGATTTACAAGTTCATCATATCATTCCAATTGATAAAAATTATGATTTAAAATTAGATGAAAGTAATTTAATAACATTATGTTCATATCATCATAAACAAGCAGAACAAAATAAAATTACAAAAGAATATTTATATAAACTTATAGACATCCCCCCGGGGAGTAATGATTAAAAAAATAATGTTTTTTCCACACCCACAGCCCACCTACATTCACACAATTATAGGTTTTCCGTGAGTTTTTTGAAAAAAATGAAATTGAAATCAAAAAAGATTAAATTAAAATCAAATAGAAATCAAAACGAAATCAAAATTAAATCAAATAATAATAAAACTAAAATCATTGACCTCCTAGGATAAGAATAAGGATATGGATAAGGAATAGAATAAGAAATAGAATAAAGAATATTTTATTGTACTATTACTACTACAATAAAAAAAGAATATAAGCATTAATACTCATACTCAATTCTTTTTAATTCTAATGGATTTTCGTTAACAACAAGTAAAGCGTATTTGATCTTTAATAATTTAAATACTTCGGCTTTAACAGTTTCGTAATCTTCATTAAATAAATTAAGCATATCCTTAGCAGAATTATAATGTTGGTTAAATGTACCAGAATACATTGAATTTCTATTAAATGCATTAGCAATGTAGTATGCAATTATTTCTGGCATTACATAAAAGTAAATAAAATTATCATAATCATCAAGAAAAGGTTTTAATACCGCTTTAAATTCATCATCGCTAATATCTCCATTAGTAGTCTTTCTAATCATAGACACCTCCAAGCTGTTGTATTAATCACTCTTATTGAGAAAAATTACAAGTGTTAATAGAAAAAAAACAAAAAAATCAAATAAAAGTTGACACCACCCCAAAATAGTGC
The DNA here is from genome assembly GCA_017462455.1 of Bacilli bacterium. Lineage (GTDB taxonomy): Bacteria > Bacillota_I > Bacilli_A > RF39 > UBA660 > UMGS1613. The sequence goes on from JAFTRC010000043.1 coordinate 30,391, forward strand.
TATTATTATTTCAGAAGCAGAAAGTGGGGCCACCCCAAAAAAAGAAAAGAGGTAATAAACATGTCAGAAAATAAAAATAAGATAATTGATATTTTCAGAAGTAATATTAAAGGGTATTTAGCTATTAATGATTTGCAAACTACTATTTCAGGCATTACATTTTATTATTGGGCTAAAAAGTTTAGAGATACTAAAAATTCAGTAAGAATTTATTCGAGTAAAGACAAATTTTCAAATAGTTTAAGTAATTATAAAAGTGAAGCAGAACTATGTTGGAAATTAATTGATAATTTGATGGGGTCTTTCAATTTTGAAGAACATAATAGAATTTATGATTATTTAGACACTTTGACTGAACAAGAATTAATTAATATTATTTGTGACGACTATGGTATGAATTCTAGATTTGACATATCCACACCAGAAACTATTAGTGAATTAGTATATAATATCTTAGAAACAAATAATAATTTAAATGATTATTCAAAAGTTTTAGATATATGTTCTTATACCGGGAATTTTTTAACATACTATGCAAAGAGAAAAATAGATTATTTATATACGGGGTTAGATATTAATAAGAGTAGTAATTTAATAGCGGAGCTAAAGCTTAGAGCGCTTGATGCATCTTTTGAAATAATTGAAGATGATGCTTTACTTCATCATTTTGACACAAAATATGACAAAATATTTTGTAACTTTCCATTTGGATTAAAGATCAATCCTGAAACAATTGAAAATATGGATAATATAGTTGGCAAATTATCCAAAGGATCATCTGGTTGGCCATTTGTTAATGCAGTCATTAATTCTTTATCAGAAAATGGAAAAGCTGTGGTAGTCATTAATAATGGAGAATTATACAAGTTACCTGATCAAGAATATAGAAGGAGATTAGTAGAGTTAGGCTATGTTGAAGCTGTAATTTCTTTGCCAGATAAAATGTTTAATAATACAGCGATTCCTGTGACATTGCTTGTTTTAAGTCGAAACAATAAAGAAATTAAGTTTATCAATGCTGAGAAATTATGTAGTAGAGACTATATTAGTAGTAAATCAACCCAATTAAATATAGATGCCATTATGAGAGAATTTAATTCTAATATTGATTCAGATAATAAAAAGACAGTAGCCATATATGATTTAGAGAAGACAGCATATAGTTTATATGTTCAAAATTACATGAATGTTAAAAATATTGAAATAAAATGTCCTAAAAAATTATATGAAGTATGTTTTGATGTATTTAGAGGATATCAAATTTCTTCTAATGAATTAACAATGTGTTCTGATAGAAAAGAAAACACAAAAGAATATAAAATAGTAAATATTAAAGATGTTAATGAAGGGAATATAGATAAAGATTTAGTTTCAATTTTTGTTGATACTGATAAATATGACAGATATGTATTAGAAGACAATGACTTGCTTATTTCGTCAAAAGGAACTTTATCGAAATTTGCGGTAGTATCAGCACTAGGAAATAAGTATATACCAAGTGGAAACTTTACTGTTTTAAGATTAAATAAAAATATAATAAATCCTTACTATTTAAAAATGTTTTTCGAAAGTAACAAAGGTAAAGCTGTGATTGATTCTATTAAAAGTGGAGGGGTATTACCAGCTATCAATTTACAACAATTAAAGGAAATAAACATTCCTGTACCTTCGATAGAAGAACAAATTAATATAGTTAAAAGATACTTAGCAAAAGAGGATGAAATTAAAGCTGTAAAACTTCAATTAAACAAATTAGAGGAAAAACTTGTAGATCTTGCTAATGAAGAGTTCTAGGAGGTATGTATGTTGGATTATGAAGTATTAAATGAAATTGTTGAAAAATTTAAAGAAAATTTATTTATTGCTAATAGAGGTGGAGAACAAGAGTTAAATTCTTTTCTAACAAAACATAATATAAATATAAAAAAGAAGAAGACAGCTCTTCTTACATAGATCTAAGAAATGCTCAAATATTAGTAGTAGGTAATTTAAATATTAAACATAAAGATATTGTTGGATTGTGTAAAGACATAGGAATAGAGTCGGAAAGACTTGCGTTTGTTTCCTATGATGATGCAACAAATTATCCGTTTGATTCCTTACGTTATAGCAATAAATATTCAGATGTTATTCTTGGGGCTATCCCTCACAAAGGAAGGGGAATAGGTGATAGTAGTATTATTATTGCATATCTTCGAAGTGCTCCAGAAGAATTTCCAAAAATTATAATTGCTGATGATAGTAATGGATTAAATCTTAATAAGACTACTCTAAGAAATTCATTACTAAATACAAGATTATATGAGGGGTTAGTACTTAATTATTAATATAAGCTATATATCTACAATAATTATATCCTGATGGATATACCAAAAAGCCATCTCGATTATTTGTTGTAAAAAATAAGCAAAATACGCAATCATTCGAATCCATAATGAGTTGATTTAAATATTTGATTATATATTTGTTTTTTATTAAAAAATTGGAAGTTAGATCGTTATATTCTTTTGGTGTCATTACAATAGTTTGGACAATCTTATATTCTAAAATTTGGCCATATGATTTTAAATTGTTATAACGATTAAAATAATCACTTTTATTTAAACACTTTTTAAAAAATAAAGCAGTTTTCATGCAATACCTCCTATAGTTGTTGTTAATGTTAACTCTTGTTTAGAATTAAGTAAAGGTAAATTAGCATATTTGCCTAAATTACGGTGTTTTTATGATATAATAGAAAAAGAATGTAACTTAAGAAAGAAGGTAGTATTGTGGCAAAAGAAGCATTAGCTAGAATTAAAATAGATGAAAAGTTAAAAGAAGCCGGATGGAGATTTTTTCCGACAGAAGCGGGTAACGCAAATATAAGTTTAGAATTGAAGACAAAATTAGAAACATTTACTAAAGAAGATTTAGATAATATTGATGAGTCTTATACTAATTCAAGAAATGGGTTTGCTGATTATATATTAAAAGACGAATATGGTAAGCCGTTGGTTGTATTAGAAGCGAAGAGAAAAAAAACGCATCCATTATCAGCTAAAGAACAGGCTAGAGAGTATGCTGAATCCATGGGAGTTAGATATGTAATACTTTCGAACGGTGATTTGGATTATTTTTGGGATTTAGAACATGGAGATCCTGATATAATTACTAAATATCCAACTTATGAATCATTAAAATCTTTGAAACAAGTTAATATAGATACAGAAGCAATAAAAAAACTTGATATAGATGAATTTTATGTTGCGACTTCACAAGAACCTTCAATAGTTACAAATCCAATATGGAAACTAAATGATAAGTCACAATTGTTTGGGTATTGCGTGGCTAATGATATAAGAGTTTTAAGAGATTATCAATTAGAGGCTTTAGAAAGAGTAAGGCAAGAAGTTATTGATGGATTTGATAGACATTTGTTAGTTATGGCAACAGGAACAGGTAAAACATTAACATCAGCAGCTATCATCAAAATGTTTATTAGAAGTGGATTGGTTCATCGCGTGTTATTTTTGGTTGATAGGATTGAATTAGAGAACCAAGCTGAAAAAAATTTGACAAAATATTTGAGAAAAGACGGAATAATAACTAAAATATATAAGGAAGGAAAAGAACGAGATGAATGGGAATCATCAGATGTTTTGGTTAGTACAGTTCAATCATTCACATTAAATGATAAGTATAAAGATATATTTAATCCAACAGATTTTGACCTTGTTATTTCAGATGAAGCACATAGAAGCCTTGGAAATTCAAGTAGAGCGGTTTTTGAATATTTTGTAGGATATAAATTAGGATTAACAGCAACTCCGAAAGATTTAATGAAGGGCGTTAAATATGAAGAAACTGATTCTGCTGAATTGGAAAGAAGATTATATAATGATACGTATCAAATATTTGGGCATAAGCCCGGAAATCCAACTTATAGTTTTCAACTTCAAGACGGTATAAAAAAAGGAGTTTTAGTTGGGCCGACGGTTGTAGATGCAAGAACAGAAATCACAACGGAATTATTATCTGAAAAAGGTTTGATTATTGTTGCTGGAGAAGATGACAATATGGATGTAGTAGTCAGATCTGAAGATGGACGAGCAACGCAAATTTTTACAGAAAAAGGATATGAAAAAGAGTTTTTCTCAGAAGCAACCAATATAGCTTTGTGCCAAACATTTATGGAAAATGCAATGAGAGATCCTATAACAAACGAAATAGGAAAATCAATAATATTTTGTGTTAGTATCAATCACGCTTTAAAAATCACACAAATATTAAATAAAATGGCAACGCAAATGTTTCCAGGAATGTATAATTCTGATTTTGCAATGCAAATAACTTCTGATGTTCATAATGCTCAACAAATGACTTTAAATTTTGCTGATAATAACTTAAGAGGTCAAACTAAATGGCTTGAAGATTATAATTCCAGTAAGTCTAGAGTTGCGGTAACTGTAGGTATGATGACTACAGGTTATGATTGTCAAGATATACTGAATATTGGGTTATTTAGACCGATATTCTCTGCTACTGATTTTATTCAAATTAAAGGAAGGGGTACTAGAACTTATACTTTCAAAGATCCGGATGCTGAAAGACAAGAAAAGAAAACAACATTTAAATTATTTGATTTTTTTGCTACATGTGAATACTTTGAAGAAAAATTTAATTATGATGAAAAAGTAAAAATGCCGAAACCATATAAAAAAATGGGTGGTAGAGAGACTTTAATAGATGATGATGGAACAATTGAAAAAGTAATTTATCGTGGTGATGATCTTGTTATTGATATTAAACAACAAGATTTACCAATTGGTAAAATAGATATTATGTTAAACAAGACATTTGAGGATAAAATAGAAAGAGATGAAAAGGCTCAAAAATATATTAATAACAAAGACCTAGAAGGATTTATTTGGTATTTAAAAAATGAAATCTTTGAAAAGCCAAACGAATTCTTTAATGTAAAAAAAATAGAAAAATCTATTGGTTTAGATAGAAAACTTACGGTAAGAGAAGTTGCTATGAAATTAATGGGTTTAATAGATCATTATAAAAACAAATCAGAAATGTTAGAAGATGAATTTGATAATTTTAAATTAATTAATAAAGATGATTGTGAAAAATATGCAGAACAAATTTCTGAAATTGAGTCTGTATTTCAAGCTTATGTATTAAATGAAAATGTTAGAAAAGCAATAGATACTAAAGATTTTGGTTCTTTGATGACAACACCTTTAGGAAATGATATTAGAAATTTAGTAAATGTTAGCTTTAAAGGAAGAACAATTTTTGAATATATTAAGGATTATGTTTCAGAAAGTGATTTAAACTGTGAAAGTTTTAAAAGATAGGAAGTGATTATATTGTTAACTACAAAGAATAAAAAAGCGATAGATGCTTGTAGACAAATATTAGTTAGTAAAATTCCATCTCCAGAGGGACAAATAGAACAGATAACTATGGCTATGCTGTATAAATTCATGGATGATATGGATTTTGAATCAAAAAAACTTGGAGGAAAAGCAAAATTTTTCTCTGGGGATTATGAAAAGTATTCTTGGAGAATAATAATGAACCAAAAAATTGGTGCACAAGATAGATATAATTTATATACAGAAGCATTAGAAAAATTTTATATTCATCCAACTATGGATCCAATGTTTAAAGAAATTTTTAAAAATGCAAACATTCCATTTAAAGAAGCAGATATTTTAACTCTTTTTCTAAGAGAGGTTAATACTGGATTTGATTATGCAGATTCAGAAACGTTAGGTGATGCTTATGAATATTTATTATCTGATCAAGCAAGCCAAAAAGGATTGGGTCAATTTAGAACTCCGAGACACATTATTGATATGATGGTAGAAATTGTTCAACCTGCTAAAAATGAAACAATATTGGATCCTGCATGCGGAACAGCTGGATTTCTGATTTCTGCATTTAAATATATTATGAATCATAATATGACTAATAAACCGGGAGATAAACTAAACTATGATGAAAAAGTAGAAGTTTTAAATCATTTATCAGGGTATGATATTGAACCGAAAATGGTAAAAATTGCAAGAATGAATATGTTTTTGCACGGAGCGTTAAACCCAGATATTTATGAATATGATTCTTTAACAATGGATTCAAAATGGGATGAAAAATTTAATGTAATTCTAGCTAATCCGCCTTTTATGACTCCAAAAGGAGGAATTAAACCTCATAAGAAATTTAGTGTTACTGCTAGCAGGTCCGAAGTATTATTTGTTGATTATATTTGTTCCCATTTACGCGCTGAAGGTAGAGCAGGAATTATTGTTCCAGATGGTATAGTATTTCAATCAGGCAAAGCATATAAACAGCTTAGACAAGAAATGATAAAAAATTCTTTGTATGCTGTTATAAGTATGCCAAGCGGAATTTTTAATCCTTATGCTGGAGTAAAAACAAGTATTCTTTTATTAGATAAAAAATTATCTAAAAATAAGAAAGATATCTTGTTTGTAGAAATGAAAAATGATGGATTTAGCTTAACAAGTCAAAGGACGCCTATAAAAGGAAGTGAAATTGAAGGTATAATCAATTGTGTTAATTCATATAAAGATAATAAAGAAATTTCATTCGAAAATGCATTTGTTGTTGATAAAGAATTGTTATTAAATGGTGATTACAGTTTAAAATTGACAGATTATAAAAAAGTCGAAATTGAAAAAACGATTGCTGAAGCTCCTGAAGTAATAATAGAACGTTTAAAATTATTGAATAAAGAATATCTAACTTTATTGGAACAGTTAGGTGATAAAAATGTCTAAATATACTTTAAAAGAATTATTAAATGAAATAAATGATAAAACCACAGTTAATAATCAGTATGAAGTTTTAACATCATCACAGAATGGAATAGTTTCTCAAGCGGATTATTTCAAAAAAAATATTTCTTCAACTGATAATACTGGTTATAAAATAATAAAAAAAGGTCAATTTACATATAGAAGTATGAGCGATACAGGATATTTTTATATAAATTTATTAAGTGACCGTGAAATAGGTATTGTAAGTCCTGCATATCCAGTATTTGAAATAAAAAATGAAATGAAGGAAAAAGTGTTAACTGAATACTTAGCTTTGTTTTTTAAAACTAATTATTTTATGGAACAAACTAAGAAATATGCTAAAGGAAGCACAAGATTAAGTTTAAAATTTAAACAAATAATTAATGTGGAGATAGAAGTTCCAGAAATAGATGAACAAAGAAAAATAGTTGAAAAAATATCTAATATTAATAAAGCTTCCATGTGTTTGAAAAATACTTATTCTAAATTAAACGAACTACTAAACTCATTATTTGAAAATGCTATTATAAATAATAATGTATCTTATACTAAATTTAAAGATTTAATAATTGGAAAACCAGAATACGGTATTGGGGAATCAGCGATTGAAAGTGATGAAGTTGATGTTAGATATGTTAGGATAACAGACATCGACGAAAATGGTGATTTAGTTGCAAAAAAAGTAACAATTGAATCTCCATACGACTTTGATCATTATTTACTTAGCGAAGGAGAAATTATATTTGCCAGAACCGGCGCAACAGTAGGGAAAACATATTTATATAATCCAAATGATGGAAAATGTTTATATGCAGGATATTTAATTAGATTTGTTCTTAATTCTGATTTGGTAAACCCTTATTATATAAAACAGTTCACGAGGACACATGAATATTGGAATTGGGTTAATTTATCAGCTAAAGTTGGTACTCAACCAAACATTAATGCACAACAATATAGTGATTTATTAATGCCAGTCATAAATAAAAATGCTCAAGATGAATTTGCCAAAACATTTAAAAATGTTGAAAACATGAAAAAAAATATAGTAGAACAAATGGAACAATTAAATAATTTAACAAACTCATATATGAATGAATACTATAGTTGATAAAATACGTACTACCGCAAGGTAGTTCTCTTATTTTTTGTATGTATAAAGTTTTAAAAATAATTTTATTATTTATATACAAAATTTATTTTAATAAATTATGTTATAATTGTAATTGAAGAAAGAACTTTGGTGATAAAAAATGATTTTAAAAAATAATGAAAAGTTAAAAGAAAAAGATTTTGCAAATGAAAAGGAACTTCAAACTTATTTTGAAGAACATCTAAAAGAAATATTAGGATTAGAATTTATTGCAACTGAATTTATAGTTGGAAATTTTAGATTAGATACTGTAGCGTTCGATGAAGAAACTAAATCATTTAAAATAATTGAATATAAAAATGTTAAAAATCACAGCTTAGTAGATCAAGGATATACTTATTTAAAATTATTATTAGAAAGAAAAGCTGATTTTGTTCTTCAATATAATTTAAAATTAAATAAACATATAAACATAAATGATGTAGATTGGAGTCAATCAAGAATAATATTCGTATCTCCAGTATTTACATCTTATCAACTTAACGCAACAGACTTTAAAAATATACCTGTAGATTTATATAAAGTTACAAGATATGAAGATAATATAGTTGATATAGAACATATACAAAAAACAAGTAATGTGAAAATAGAAGAAGTAAAAATAGCAGATAATAGTAATCCTGTGTCTAAAGAGATAAAAGTGTATACAGAGGATGACCATTTTTCTAATGTGTCTGATGAAGTTAAAAGATTATATGAAATTCTAAAAGAAAGAGTATTACAATTAGATGATATAGATGTTGAAGTAAAAAAAATGTATATAGCGTTTAAAGGAACAACAAACATAATAGATATAGCATTTAAAAAGAACGAAATAAGAATATATATAAACATGAAAAAAGGAACTTTAGAAGATCCTTTAAATGTAACAAGAGATATAAGTTCAGTAGGGCATTGGGGCAATGGTGATTATTGGGTAATGATTGATTCTGAAAAAGATATAGATAATGTTATACCTTTAATAAAACAATCTTTAATGGTAAATAAGAAATAAGTTCAGTTTATCCTGGACTTTTTATTTTTCTTCTTGTTTGTTAGTACAATTTAAATCAATAGATGTTAAACTTTTAAGAAATTCAATATCAATGTCAAAATATTTAATTACATCTTTAGTTGGAACGCAGTGTGCAGGTATAAATTTATCTGGATATTTCTTTCTAAATTCAATTTCAATACATCTTTTAATTTTACTGGCGGTAGAAGAGGATACATTAACAATTTTCATAATGTCTTGATTAGAACACCATGGAGTAGCTAATATGTTTAATATTTCTTTAGCTTTCACACAATACCTCCTTTCAAAAGGTATTGCATTAATCACTTATTATAAGAAAAAAGTCAAGTAATTTAAAATTTTATATTAAAAATTATAGAAAAAAACAGCAAAATATTGTAAAAAAACACAAAAAAATATATAATATATAGTACTTTAAGTGATTAGGCTTAAAGGTGATTAATTAATCTTGTCAAGTATTTATTGATAATTTTCATAAATATTAATATGAGAAAGACAAGACAGTCTAAGACATATGTTATATTTATTACAAATGTTAATTGATATTGCATATTGACCTCCCTTAGATTGGTATAGTAATAGTAGAATATTATTATTCTTATATTATTATTATACACTATATGTATAATAGGAGGCGCAGCGTTATATTTGTTTGAAATAGTGAACTTAGTAGAAATTATTGTTTTGAACCGTAGTGTACCCACCATTAAAGATTGCTGCAATCTTGGTGGGTATCTTACATTTGGGGGAAAGTATGGGAAAAGAATATTTGAAATATAAAAAGTATGCACATTTTGATAAAAAAATGAGTGTAAAAAAGGCAAAGAGATTGTTAAAATGTGAAGATACAATAAAAGAACATGGCTTTTTTCCGTTTATTCATTATAGTATTGAATCAAAAAAATTAGAAACAGTTAATAATAAAGTGTATGCAAAAAAAGAACCTAAAAAAAGAGAAATATATTATTGTGCACACTTGGATAGATATATTTATCAACATTACGCCCATATCCTTGGATTAAAATATAATGAGTATATGGTTAAAAATGATATTGATAGATGTAGTGGCGCCTATAGAATAGAAAGAGGAAAGTGTAACATAGATTTTTCTCATGAAGTTTTTGAATTTATAAAAGAAAAAGAAGAAGCAGTTGTTATCATAGGAGATTTTACTAAATTTTTTGATAATTTAGATCATAAGAAATTAAAAAACAGAATAGAAAAAATTTTATCTTCTAAAATAGATGACAATCTATATAAAGTATTTAAAAGTTTAACAAAATTTAAATATATTGATATTGAAGATTTGTATGATTATTACACTCTAAAGAATAATAAAAGATCTGAAAAATATTATATGAGAAAATTAGATGCTCTGATGAGCATTGATGAGTTTAAGAAATTCATAAATAGTAATAATACCAAAACAAACGAAAAATATTTAAAGAAAAATAAAAATAGCTATGGAATAGTTCAAGGTTCGCCACTTAGCGGATTATTAGCAAATATTTATATGATTGAATTTGATAAAGAAATGAATGAACTTGCAATGTCTAATAACGGTTTATATTTAAGATATTCCGATGATTTTATTTTAGTATTAGATAACAATGATAATGAAAAAATAAAACAAATATATAAAAGAATACAAATTAATGTTAATGAAGCTAAACAAATAAGTTTGGAAGAGAAAAAAACAAATATATATCGATATAGGGAAAACAAAATAGAATGCTTAAATAATGAAATATTTATGACAGAAAATGTTCCAAATATAATTAATTTTTTAGGATTTTCTTTTGATGGTTCAAAAATAACAATTAGAAGTAAAACGATGTCAAAATATTATTATAAAATGACTAGAAAGATAAAAAAATATATAAAAGGTAAAAACGGAATTACTATTAAGGATATATATAATAAGTTTTCATTACAAGGAGAAAACAAAAAAAATAGTGGTCGTAATAAAGGAAATTTTATAACATATGTAAAAAGAGCAGAAATGACTTTTAAAAATGAAGATAGTATTAAATCAGTTAGAACAAATAGTAAGAAAAAAGTAACTGAAAAAATTGGAACAATAACTAAGAAAGAGCAATTAAATAAATGATATGAACCCCGTTTCTTGGACATAAGAAGCGAGGTTTTTATTATGAGTAAATTAAGTTATGAAGATAAAATAAATTTGTATAATGATAGAAAAAAAGGATTATCAAAAAAGTCTGTATCAACTAAATATAATATAAGTATACATGGCTTACAATATTTATGTTGTTTAATTGATAAACATGGATTTGATATTCTTAGAAAAAATAAAAATAATAAATATTCAAATGAGTTTAAGCAAGATGCTATAGATAGGTGTTTAAACAATAATGAATCAATATGGAGCGTTGCGTTAGATATAGGACTACCAGGAGATGGAATGTTACATAATTGGATTAACAAATACAAAGAAAACGGTTATAATATAGTTGAACGAAAGCGAGGGCGAAGTCCAACTATGACAAAAGAAAAACAAATAAAAGAAAATGAAACAGATAAAGAAAAAATTGAAAGATTAGAAAGAGAAAATCTTTATTTAAAGGCGGAACTAGAATATTCAAAAAAATTAAGAGCCGTTGTTCAAGCAAGGAAGAATCAACAACAGAAGAAAAAGTAAATGTTGTAAATGAACTTCGGCTAAAATATTCATTGACGATTCTTCTACAAGTATCTGGTTTAGCTAAATCAGTATATTATTATACTTTATCTAAAGTTGATAAAGATGAGAAAAATAAAGAAATAATAGGTAAAATAAAAGAAATATTTATCTACCACAAAGAAAGATATGGTTATAGAAGAATAACATTAGAACTTAGAAATCAAGGGTATAATGTTAATCATAAAAAGGTATATAGAATAATGGTTAAATTAGTTTTGAAACCATTAAAAAGAAATAAAAGAAAATATTCATCATACAAAGGAACTGTTGGTAAAATTGCTGATAACTATATTAATAGAGAATTTTACGCATATAAACCTAATGAAAAATGGTACACTGATGTTACAGAGTTTAATCTAAGAGGAGAAAAAAGTTATTTATCACCAATATTAGATGGTTTTAATGGTGAAGTAATATCGCATAATATTTCTAAATCAGCTAATTTAGAACAAATCAATGATATGTTGAATAAAGCTTTTGATGATAGAAACTTAGAAGGATTAATATTTCATTCAGATCAAGGATGGCAATATCAACACCAAGCATATCAACAAAGATTAAAGAATAAAGGTATAAAACAAAGTATGTCTAGAAAAGGAAATAGCATGGATAATGGAATGATGGAAAATTTTTTTGGAATACTCAAAACAGAAATGTTTTATGACCAGGAGGATAAATATAAAACATTAGATGAATTAATTTTAGCCATAGATGACTATATTAATTATTATAATCTTGACTTTGACACTTGGAGAAACTAAAAATCTCCCTAGGCCTTATTTTATAAATGTTTAGAGAGATTTTTTTAATTGAAAAAAGTGCGTACTATTTTTGATTTGAAATTTTATTGAAAATTTTTTTAATAAATTTATAATCTAATATTTCATAATCAGTTCTAAAATTGAAAACATCGTGTAAATCATCAGTTAAATCAGTTCTTTCATAAGCAGGAGTGTATCCATCTCCTTTTAATTCT
>JAFTRC010000044.1 GCA_017462455.1 Bacilli bacterium
TCATTCACCAAAGTAGATTTACCACTTCCTGATACACCTGTTACACATATAAATTTACCTAGTGGAAATTTAACATTAACATTTTTTAAATTATTTTCAGCCGCACCTTTTATTTCTATATATTTACCATTACCTTTTCTTCTTTTTTCTGGTACTTCTATTTTTAATTTACCACTTAAATATTTACCTGTTAAACTATTATCATTTTTCATTACTTCTTTAGGTGTTCCAAAAGCAACTACCTCTCCACCATGTATTCCAGCAAGAGGCCCTACATCAACTAAATAATCTGCAGCAAGCATAGTATCTGTATCGTGTTCTACTACTACTAATGTATTACCTAAATCTCTCATTTCAAGTAATGAATTAATAAGTCTAGTATTATCTCTTTGATGAAGTCCAATACTTGGTTCATCTAGTACATATAATACTCCTGTAAGACGTGATCCTATTTGAGTAGCAAGTCTAATTCTTCCTGCTTCTCCACCACTTAAAGTCCCAGCCATTCTATCTAATGTTAAATAACTAAGACCAACATTTACTAAAAATTTTAATCTATCTTTTATTTCTTTTAAAATAAGTTCAGCTATTTTAGCTTGTTCTTTATTAAGTTTAAGATTTTCTAAAAACTCATATAAATCGCCAATAGACATCTGTGTCATTTCATAAATATTTTTTTTATTTATTCTTACTGATAAAACAGATAACCTGAGTCTAGCTCCTCCACAAGTTGTACAAGGAAGTTCCATCATAAACTTATCTAACCATTCTCTAATCCAACCACTTTTAGTTTCAATATATCTTCTTTCTAAGTTATTTATTATTCCTTCAAAATAATCAGTAGTCTTTCTTGTATTACCATTACTTGCTACATAATTAAATTCTAAAGGTTCTTTAGATCCATAAAGTATTAAATCTAACTCTGATTTTTTTAAATCCTTTATTGGTTTTGTTAAATCTATTTTATAATGTTTAGCAAGTGTATTTATTTGAGTAAATGAAATAGATGCATCCATATTAAAAGCTACTATTCCACCATCCATAATACTTTTATCTTTATCAGGCATTATTAAATCTTCATCTATTTTTTGTTTAAAACCTAACCCATTACAATCAGGACAAGCGCCATATGGAGCATTAAAACTAAATAGTCTTGGTTCTAATTCTGGTAATGAGAAATCACAATCTGGACATGCATATTTTTCACTCATAACTATTTCTTCACTACCAACTACATCAATAACGCATTTACCTTTAGATAGTTTACAAGCAAGTTCAATTGCTTCATTTAATCTACTTCTTATATCTTCTTTTATAATTAATCTATCAATTACTACTTCTATATTATGTTTTTTAGTTTTTTCTAAAGTTATTTCCTCATTAAGTTCGTGTTCCTCAGTATCTATTCTTACTCTAGAATATCCCTCTTTTTTTAAATCTTCAAGCAAATCCTTATGAGTACCTTTTTCTCCATGAACAACTGGACTTAATACTCTAATTTTAGTACCTACTTCTAAATCAAGGATTTGATTAGTCATCTCTTCTATACTTTGACTTGATATTGGTTTATTATGATTAGGACAATAAGGTATTCCAATTCTTGCATATAAAAGTCTTAAATAATCATAAATTTCAGTAACAGTACCAACTGTACTTCTCGGATTATTATTTGTTGTTTTTTGATCTATACTAATACTCGGACTTAAACCTTCTATACTATCTACATCAGGTTTATCAGTACCACCTAAAAACTGTCTAGCATAAGCACTTAAACTTTCCACATATCTTCTTTGACCTTCAGCATAAATAGTATCAAAAGCTAAACTACTTTTTCCACTACCACTTACTCCTGTCATAACTATTAATTTATCTTTAGGTAATTCTAAATTTACATTTTTTAAATTGTTTTCTCTAGCACCTTTAATTATAATTTTGTCCATATAAATCACCAATAAGTATTATATCATTATTTTTAATTTAATAAAAGAAAAAAATAGTAACTGCAATTACTATTTATTATTTATATATTACAATTTTTTTTGACCTATTGTTTTCTGATTAATATTTTGTTTCGAAGAGCTATTTTCCTCTAAACTCACAACTTCATTATCTATATCTAAACTTTTTCCATCTAGTTTTAATAACGTTTGATTTATTTTTTCAATTGTTGAAAAAATATCATTTCGTTCTGTATTTAATGTATTTATTTGTTTAAAATTGTTTGTATTTTGTATTTGTAGCGTTTTCTTTTTTTCATTTTCGTTTGTTAATTCATTATCAATATCTTTAATTTCACCATTAATATATTCAGATTGATTCTTTAAATTATTGTACATTGAAAGACCAAAACTACCAGCTATAAGCGTAGAGCATAATATTGCACATAAATTTATTAAAGTATCTTTAAGAGTTACTGGAACTTTAATAATTACAGTTAACAATGTAGATATTATAAAAGTTATTATCATGTAATTAAATATTTCTTTTTTGCTTTTTTGTAACTTTTTAGGAAAAGATTGTAGGTCTTTTCTTTTATCTTCTAATTGTTTTATTCTTATTTCTATATTTGATAATTCTTTTTTTAAATCTGAATTAGTTTTATATAAAGAACTCAATTTATCTTCATTTATTTTATATTTTTTTTGTAATTCTTTTAATCTTTCATTTAATATTTTAATCTCATTTAATAAATTATCCATCAACATCAACTCCATTTTTCCTATTTTTAAATATTAAAACTTTATGTTTTCCTGATTTTATTTCATTTTCTTCTTTTGATTGTGTAATATCACAACGATTTTGTATAGCTTCATTTCTTAACTTTTCTATTTTATCTTTTTCTTCGACAAGTTTGATTATTTGTTTCTCTATTTCTTCTATTACAGTCTTTAACTCTATCATTTCTTTTTCTTTTATATCATATTCAGTATCTGCAATATCCAAAGTTTTTTGTTTAGTTACTATATCTAAATTTATTTGGTTTAAATTTATTTTTTTAATTTCTTGTTTTAACTTAAAATAATTTGAAAAATTAATTGTTGCGCTTGCAGGTATCACTACAACGCCACCAAATATAAGAGCAATAATAACAGCTAATATATCTTTATGTGCAAACCAAGAAAAAATCGTAGAAATACTTATCAAAAGTATCGAGAAAAAAGCAGTATTGAATTTAGCATCTTCCTTTTTTTGGTTTAATAATGTTTTTGAATTTTCTACTTGAATTTTTTGTTGTTTTAGTCTGTTTATTTCATTATGAAGAGAAATTATTTTAAAATTAAGTTCTAAAGTTTCCTTATCTAATTTTGTATATTGTCGTTTTTTCATTTGTTTTTGAATCTTTAGCCTATCTATTTCAAAATTCAACTCATTTATTTTTACTAATGCCTTATCCATCTATTATCACCCAGTTCCAATATTATATCAAAATGAAAAATTAAAGTAAAGAAAAACTATTAAAATAAAATAGTTTAATCACAACTTTTTATAAAATTTTTAAATAAATTATTTTGCTTATTATCATAATCTATCATTGATTCTGGATGCCACTGTACTCCAATAAAAAAATTTTTATTTATAGCTTCAAGAGCCTCTATATATCCATCGTTACTTATAGCTGTTATATTTAAACTAGTATTTTTTATTACAGATTTATGTCTACTATTCACTTTTATAATATCTGTTTTAAATATATTATAAAGTTTAGAATTTCTTTTTATTTTTATACTATGAGCATAATTTAAATATTTTTTATGATTGTTTATATCAATCATTTCTCCATCAAATAATATTCCCATTAACTGC
Source organism: Bacilli bacterium (assembly GCA_017462455.1). Lineage (GTDB taxonomy): Bacteria > Bacillota_I > Bacilli_A > RF39 > UBA660 > UMGS1613. The sequence goes on from JAFTRC010000044.1 coordinate 3,805, forward strand.
ATACCTAAACATATTCCAAGTACAGATTTATTTATATCATAAGCATATTTCAAAGCTTCTAAATCATACTTTTCAAAATCATCTCCGCCTTGAAAAATAATACCATCACATATATCAATTAATTCTTTATAATTATCATTTAAAGTTATACCAATAGGCATTCCACCATTTTTTATAATAGCCTTTTCTATATTTTTATAAATAATACTTATATCATGATTTTCCGTACTAATAAATGATCTGGTTACAATTCCTATAATAGGCTTACTTAACATAAAATCACGTATAATCTAATTATGGTCTAAATGACCTATAAATAGATCCCTTTCTATTTATATTTTATAACTCATATGAGTTATAATATTTAAGCACTGTGGATTTGTATCTATAACATTACAGCTTGACTGGTCTAGGTGACA
>JAFTRC010000006.1 GCA_017462455.1 Bacilli bacterium
TGTAGCCTTAGATGTAGTATATTTAATCTAGAAGATAGTTTTGATAGATTTAAGAAAGGATTATCTGAATATCCTAAATTCAAATCTAAAAATAAAACAAGACCATCATATAGAACTAATAATATAACAAGTACATATAAAGGAAAAACATATAATAGTATAAGTATAGATTTAATTAATAGAAAAATAAAAATACCAAAACTAAAAGAAGTAACAATTAGAGGATATAGAAATTTAAAACAAATAAATGGAAGAATAATAAATGCAACAGTATATAAAGAAGCAGTAAAATATTATGTAAGTATATGCGTAGAAGAATATATTATTATACCTAAATTAATACCAACCAAAATAATAGGAATAGATTTAGGAATAAAAAACTTATTAATAACAAGTGATGGATATACAATAGAAAATAAACAAATAATAGAAAAATATGAAAAGAAATTAAAAGGATTAAATAGATGGCTTTCAAGAAGTAAAGTAGGAAGTAAAAATAGATATAAAATAATAAGAAAACTTCAAACAGTATATAAAAAACTAAAAGTTTTAAATGCTTTTCAAAGAAAATATCTCTTACATTCAATATCAAATAAACTAGTTAAGGAAAACGATATAATAGTAACAGAAAAACTAAAGATAAACGAGATGGTACAAAATAAAAGACTTTCAAAAAAAATATATGATGCATCTTGGTATGAACTAATAAGACAACTAGAATACAAAAGCAAATGGAAAAACAAAAAGTTTTACCAAATAGAAACATATTATCCAAGTAGTCAAATATGTAATAGATGTGGATATCAAGAAAAAAAGATTAAAGATTTAAGTATAAGAAAGTGGGAATGTCCTAGTTGTACCAATAATAATGAAAGGGATATAATGCTTTTCATTCAAGTATCAATATAATGTTTGAAGGATTGAAAATATATATGAAGAAAGGATTAGAACTGCAGTCAAGTTAAAATTTTGACAATTAATAAATAAGTAGGGTGGCAACCATCCGAAGCTGGTCTATGGAGAAGTAAAAACTTCAATGAAGTAGAAATGTATGACGGTGAAGTCATACGAGTCAAAATTTATTTTGACCTTTGTTCTGAAATAAGGATGTGATAATATGATAGATATAAATTTAAGTAAAGTGAGTAAATCTTATGGATTTGATAAGATTTTAGATAATATAGATTTAACAGTACAAAAAGGAGAAAAGGTTGCTTTAATTGGAGCTAATGGATGTGGAAAAAGTACTATTTTAAAAATTGTAGGCAAAGAAGAAAACGTAAGTAGTGGGGAAGTATCAATAAGAAAAGGCGCTAGTGTTGGTTATTTAAGTCAAGTACCAATTGAAATTGATATTAAAGTTAGTGATTATATATATGATACTTTTAATGAATTAATAAAGATAAAAGAAAGATTAGAAAAACTAGAAAATAATTTAAGTAGTGATATCAAGGTAATAAATAAGTATACAAGATTACAAGAAGAATTTATTAATTTAGGTGGATATGAGTTTGAAACTAAAATTAGTAAAGTACTTGCTGCTTTTGATATAACGGATGAAATGCTAAATAGAAATTTTAATACTTTAAGTGGTGGAGAAAAAACAATTTGTTCTTTAATTAAATTATTATTAATTGAACCTGATATATTATTATTAGATGAACCTACAAATCACTTAGATATTAAAAGGATAGAATGGTTAGAGAGATTTTTAAAAGGATATAAAGGTACAGTAGTTATTGTTTCTCATGATAGATACTGTCTAGATAAAGTAGTAAATAAAATAATATTATTAACTAAAAGAGGATTAGAAATATATTTTGGTAATTATACTTATTTTATAAAAGAAAGTGAAAATAGACTAATGTTAGAATTTAAAAAGTATAAAGATCAACAAAAAATTATAGAAGCTATGAAAAAATCTATAAAAAGATTACAAGAATATGGTAGATTATGTTCACCTAGTGGTGGAGAAATATTTTTTAGAAGAGCAGCTTCCATAAAAAAGAGATTAGAAAAAATTGAAAAAATAGATAAGCCAGAAACAAAGAAAAAAATAAATATTGATTTTAATGATGATTCAAGAACTGGTAAAGAAGTATTAAAAATAAAAAAATTGAATTTAAGTTTTAGTACCAAAGTATTGCTTGAAGAATGTAATTTAGATTTATTTTACAAAGAAAAGGTTTGTTTAATTGGAGAAAATGGCACAGGAAAATCTACTTTAATTAAAGAAATATTAAAAGGTAATAACAATATAAAACTTGGTAGTAATATAAAACTAGGCTATATACCACAAGAAATAATATTTGAAAATAATAACTTAAGTATATTAGAAGAATCAAGAAAATACTTTATAGGTGATGAAGAACACCTTCGATCTGCTTTATTCAAATTCTTATTTGTGGGAGAAAATATACATAAAAAAATCAAATATTTATCAGGTGGAGAAAAAGTCAGATTAAAATTATTTTGTTTAATTCAAAATAAATATAATTTCTTAATATTAGATGAACCAACTAATCATATAGATATGGATACAAGAGAAATACTAGAAAATGCTTTAATAGATTTTAATGGTACAATACTTTTTGTATCACATGATAGATATTTTATAAATAAGATAGCTACTAATATAGTAGAATTAAAATATAAAAAATTAAATAAATATATAGGTAATTACGATGTATATTTAAATAGTATTAAAAAGATGTAATTAATGATATAATAATATTGTAAGTGGTGATATAAATGAATTTTAAAGAAGAATTTATAAATATAATTAATAGTAATCAAGATATAAAAACAGTTTCTTTTTTTAGAGATGAAGAGAATTGTAAGAATATTATAGAAAATAATCTTTTTTGGAATAATATAGATTTAATATTAAAAAAATTTAATCAAACAGTATTAGCTACCTGCATCAAACTTTTAAGTTCTTATAATCCTAGTTTTTTTACTTATGATGTTGTTAAAATATTTAATTACAGTTATACTTCAGGTTTTTATGTTGATTTATTTAAATACTTAGATAATTCTAATTTAGATTTAGGTGTTATATTTGAATATATAATAGAAAAAGATTGTTTAAATGTATCTAGTTATGCTTTATTTATTTCAATGTATAATAAAAAATATAAAGATTTATTATACGACAATTTAGATATAATACTAAAAAATTCATATAAACTTTTAAAAATCAAAAAAATAGTTTCTGATAATCCACTATTTTTAAATAAGGTGGATGAATTTATTGAAAATAATCCAAACATTGTAATATATAATATTATCATGGATTACACAGGCATGAAAAAAGAAGAAATAGAAACTGAAAAAATTTTTGATTTTGTTAAAATAATAATTGATGAGCTTTTAATAAATGAAAATAAAAAATATACAGATATAATATATTTAGGAGAAGGTTCTAGCTCTGTAGTTTATTTAATTGGTGATAAAGTAATAAAGTTAGGCAGTGAAAGATTTCCTTTTAAAAATGCTAATAATAAAAGATTTTTAAGACCTATTTTAAGAACAAATATAAAATCATTAAAAGATGATAAAGTATTATTTTGTATAGAGATAACTGAAAAAGTAGATACTAACAATATTACTAAGGAAGATGCTCGTTTAATTTATGAAGAGTTTAGAGATATAGGTTATGTTTGGGGTGATGTTAATCCTAGAAATTTAGGTAGATTAATAAAAAAGAATAAAATCTATTTTAATGAGCCTTTGAATCCTACAAAAGAATCCATAAATTATACTACAGAAAATGATATAGAGTTAGATAAAGGTGAATTAGTTATATTAGATAATGAATTTATTTTTGAAGAGAAAGATTTTATATCAAAGATTGGGTTTGATAATGCTAATGATTTGGTAAAAGAATTTGAAGCGAGATATCAAGAAGAAAAGAAACAAAAAAACTATTAATTTTTTAAGGTTTAGTGTATAATACTAGGGAATGGACGTGATACTATGTTTATAGATGAAGTAATAATTGAATTAAATGCTGGACGTGGTGGAAATGGATGTATGGCATTTAGACGTGAGAAATATGTAGAAATGGGTGGACCATTCGGTGGTAATGGTGGACATGGTGGAGATATTATATTTGAAGTAGATGAAGGTTTAAATACTTTAATAGACTTAAGATATAAAAAAATATATAAGGCTAAACAAGGAGAGCATGGAGAAGGTAAGGGATGTCATGGTAAAAATGCAGAAGACCTTATAATAAAAGTTCCACTTGGTACAGTAATTACTGATACAGATACTAATTTAATAATAGGTGATTTAACTAAAAAAGGAGATAGAGTAACTGCTGCTTTAGGTGGGCGTGGCGGTAGAGGTAATATGGCTTTTGCTACTCGTAATAATCCAGCTCCTGCTTATTGTGAGAATGGTGAACCTGGAGAAATAAAAAAGGTTAAAGTAGAATTAAAATTACTTGCTGATGTAGGATTAGTTGGTATGCCTAGTGTAGGAAAAAGTACTTTTATAAGTATGGTAAGTGCTGCTAAACCTAAAATAGCTGCATATCACTTTACAACTTTATCACCTAATCTTGGAGTAGTTAAAACTAAAGATAATAGATCTTTTGTAGTAGCTGACTTACCAGGACTTATAGAAGGTGCATCTCTTGGTGAAGGTTTAGGAGATAAATTTTTGAAACACATAGAACGTACAAGAGTAATCGCTCATATTATAGATATGTCTGCTTTTGAAGGTAGAGATCCTATACAAGATTATAAAATAATTAATAAAGAATTAGAAAATTTTAACAAGAAAATAATGGATAAACCTCAAATAGTAATAGCTAATAAAATGGATATGGAATCATCACTTGATAATTTAGAAAAATTTAAGAAAGAAGTAAATTGTGAAGTATATCCTATAAGTGCGATAACTGGTGAAGGTATTGATAAGGTATTAATAAAGCTAGCTGATATGTTAGGTAAAATAGAAAAACAACCTCTTTATGAAGAAGAAAAATTTGAAAGTCATGTTCTATATAAATTCAAAAAAGAGCAACCTTTTAAAATTGAAAAGCAAGGCGATGTATTTGTTGTTACTGGTGATGAAATAGAAAAAATACTTAGAATGACTTGGTTTGCTAGTGATGAAGCTTTTGCTAGATTTTCTAAAAAATTAAGAAAATTAGGTATAGATGATAAATTAAAAGAAATGGGAATAGAAGAAGGAGATACTGTGCGTATTCTTGACTATGAATTTGAGTATAAGGATTAAAAAAAAGATTGACTAAAACAATCTTTTTTTGTATTTATGAAAGCGCTTGGTAAATTTCACCAAAGTTTCCCATAAATTCTATTTACAAACGTTTGTTCTTTTGATATAATGTTAATACATTAATGATAAAGGGGAGTTGGTATATGGAAAAAATAATGAAAGAATATATATTTAGATTATATCCAACAAAAATAACTAAAAATAAACGAACTGTAGTCAAGTTAAAATTTTGACTTTGTTCTATATTGCTTATAGTAGGGAGATGTGAAAATGAAAAAAAGCGGTTTTACATTAATAGAATTATTAGCTGTTATAGTTATATTATCAATTATATCTTTAATAGCTGTTCCTATTATATTAAATATAATAGATAACACAGGAAAAAGCAGTGCTGAAATAAGTATGGATAACATAGATGAAGCTGCTAAATTGTATTATTCAAAGAGACAACTTAATAATAATTATATATATGATCAAACGATATTTAGATATTTTGAAGGTGAATTTATAAATGATGATGGAGAAATATTAGAACTAGATGGTTCTGGAATAGAACAAGGAATAATAACGGTTAATCCAAATGGAACAGTAGAATATGATGCAATTATAATAAATGGATATAGTTGTGACAAAAATAATAATGAAGTGATTTGCGAAAAATATCAACCTTTATCAACCGAAGCTAAAATCAAAAATGTTATTTTTATGGTAGGTGATGGGATGGGTGAAAACCATATCCTAGCGGGAGAAATATATAATGAAGGTAAATTAAACATGCAAACAATAGAAAATAGTTCCCATGTAATAACTATATCTTTGGATTATCCAACTCCTACAGATAGTGCAGCAGCAGCAACTGCTCTTGCAACAGGTAAAAAAACAAATAATAGTAGACTTGGAAGAATTAAAATAGACGGGACATACTATAATTTTGAACCAAATATAATAGAGTATGCAAATAGTTATGGTGCAAAAACTGGAATTGTATCAACACAAAAAATGAATCATGCAACTCCAGCAGGATTTAGTATTAGAGCTGCCTTTAGAACTGATTATATTAAAATTGCAAAAAGGCAAGTTCAATCTAAAGTAGATTTAATACTAGGTGGAGGTCAAACTGATTTTCAAGATTCTGAAGTAACAAGTCTAACTGAATATCAAAATTTTATCTATGTTGATGATTTTACAAAATTAAAAAATTGTACTTTAACTTCAACCTGTGAAATTACAAATCACACTATTGATAGTAAGATAATAGGTGCTTTCGCGCCTGTTTCATTAAGTTATAGAGATGATTATGATTATTCAACTAGACCAAGTTTATCTGAGTTGACAACAGTTGCTTTAAAAAGATTAGAAACAAATTCAAATGGTTTTTTTGTGATGATAGAGGGGTCTGATATTGATAGATATTCTGAGACTAATGTAAGTAATGGCGTTGAAAAAAAACGTAATTTAATTTATATGTTAGAAGAATTAAATGATTTTGATGCGGCAGTAGCTGTAGCTAAAAATTATGTAGACAATAATCCTAATACATTATTAATAGTAACTGCAGACCATGAAACGGGTAACCTCAATTTAAACGGGATTACATCTAAACAAGAATTAATAAATGCTGGAAATAGTCTTTTTGAGGCTGGAAGAAATCATACAAATAAAAATGTTTTATTATATGCATATGGTGAAGGTGCTAGTGACTTAACTAAAAATGGAACTATTGATAATACTGAAATTTTTGACTTTTTGACACAAGGATTTGATAATTATCACAAAGATTAAAATACACTTTTTATGTGTATTTTTTGTTTAATCTTTTTATCTACTTGTAAAAGTTTTTTTTTTCTTATATAATATAAATGGAAAGTAGATGATTAAATGAATAATAAGGGATTTACGTTAGTTGAGTTATTAGCTGTAATAGTAATACTTGCTTTACTTGCACTTTTAACTACTACTTCAATAACAAAATTAGTTAAAGATTCAAAAAGTGATTTAAGTGATATTCAAATTGCTTCAATAAAAGCATCTGCTGAAATATGGGGAAGTGAAAATTTAGATATATTACCAGATGATGGTGAATGTAAGTATATAACTCTTAAAGATTTAAAAAATAACGGATTGATAGATAGTGATGTTGTAGATCCATCAACAACTGAAAAAATAAGTGATGATTTAAAAATAAAAATAACTGCTGAAAGTACTTCAAAAGGAAAAATAATTCATATATATCAAGTAAATCCTAAAAGTATAGATGGGTGTAAATATATTCCTAATGGAGACGTAAATGGCGATGGTGTAGTAAATGATCAAGATGTAATAGATTTATCATATTATTTGATTCAGGATGTTTCGGTTGAATTTCCACAAAATGGAGATATGAACGAAGATGGAAAGATAAGTGTTGTTGATATAAATTTATTGTCGATTAAGGTAGGATTGGTTATATCAGTTTCAGGGGATACTGGAATACTTGGAGATTCTGATGGAAATGGTTTAATAGAAGAAAATGATATGACTGTTATTATACAATATTTGCATTATTCTATAGATATTACTGATTTTGTTAAAATAAATGCAGATGTTTATGGTGATGATTATATTGCTATAACAGATTATGTATTATTGCAAAAGGTAATTAATAAAAATGAAGATTATGTTAAAGAATATTAAAAAATATATAGAAAGTAGATGATAAAATGAATAAAAAAGGATTTACACTAATAGAATTACTTGCAGTAATAGTAATACTTGCTTTACTTGCACTTTTAACAACTACATCAATAACAAAATTAGTTAAAGATTCAAAAAAAGATTTAAGTGATATTCAAATTGCTTCAATTAAATCAGCAGCAGAAGCTTGGGGAGCGGAGAATTTGGGATTATTGCCGGATGCTGGTGAATGTAAGTATATGACCCTTCTTACTTTAAAAGTAAATGGTTTGATTGATAGTAATATAATAGATCCCAATACAAATGAAAACATAAGCAATGATTTAAAAATAAAAATTAGTACAATAAAAAATAGTGGAAAAGACATAGTTTCTTATGAAATAAATCCACAAACAATAGAAGGATGTAAATATATACCTAATGGGGATGTAAATAATGATGGAAAGGTAGATAGTCAAGATGCTATAGATTTGTCGTATTATTTATTTCAAGGTACTGCACAAAATGGCTCTAGTTTAGAAACTCCTGAAAATGGTGATACAGATAGTGATGGTAAAATAACAGTTAATGACATTAATACATTATCTACTAATCTAGGTTTAGTTACAACTACCATACCAGGAGGTGCTGGAATTCTTGGTGACGTTAATGGTGATGGGCTTATAACGCTATCTCTTGAATCAGAACCTAAGGATCCTACGTTATATGATCTTAATTTGATGTTGAAATATTTGATTGGTGAATTTACAGAAGATGACATTTCTACTATTAACGCTGATGTAAATATAGATGGTGAGATAAGCACTTTGGATTCTAACTTTCTATTGAAAGCTTGTTCTGGTACTAAATATAAAGATATATAAAGAAGTGTTCTTTGAAAATGAAAGCTACACTTTTTTCTTTATAAAAAAATATATTTAATTATTTTCAATTTTATAGTATAATTAAAGAGGTGATATTATGCTTTATACATCAATAAAAAATGATAAGATAAAAAACATAAAAAAATTAAATACTAAAAAATATAGAGATGAATTTAATGAGTTTTTAATAGAGGGAGAACATTTAGTACTAGAAGCTTATAAAAAAGGTTATCTTAAAGAATTAATATTATTAGAAGAAACTGATTTTAAATTAGATGTTGCTACTATATATGTAACTAAAGAAGTATTAAAATATATAAGTGATTTAGATAATCCTCCTAAAATAATAGGAATATGTAAAAAAATAGAAAGTAAACCTATTGGAAATAGAGTATTAATGTTAGATGACGTGCAAGATCCAGGAAATCTAGGTACTATTATTAGAAGCTCAGTAGCTTTTAATATTGATACAATAATACTAAGTAAAGGTTGCGTTGATATATATAATTCTAAAGTACTTAGAGCTACTCAAGGAATGCTTTTTAATATAAATATAATTGAATCTGATTTATTGCAAGTAATAAAAAATTTAAAAGAAAAAAGTTATAAAATATATGCTACAAAGGTAAATGGTGGAAAAAGCTTAAAAAATGTTGAAAAAAGCGAAAAGTTTGCTATAATAATGGGTAACGAAGGAAATGGTGTAAAAAACGAAATTTTAGATATGAGTGACGAGTACATTTATATAGATATGAATCCATCTTGTGAAAGTTTAAATGTAGGAATTGCTACTAGTATAATTTTATATGAATTAGATAAGTAGGTGTCTATGAATTTAATATATTTAGGTAAATTAGTTAATACTCATGGTATTAAAGGTGAGGTTAGAATAATAAGTGATTTTAAATATAAAGAAGTTGTATTTAAAAAAGGTAGTAAATTATATATAGATAATAAAAGTTATATTATAGAAACATATCGAGTACATAAAAATTATGATATGGTAAAACTCGATAATATAAATAGTATAGATGATGCTTTAAATATTAAAGGATTAAATGTTTATATAAATAGAGATGAATATGAATTTAATGGATATTTAGATGAAGATTTAATAGGTCTATCTGTCTATGATAATGAAAAATATAAAGGAAAAGTAATTGATATATATAAAACTAATAATCATGATCTATTAGTTATAGATGGAATTAAAAGACATATGGTTCCTAATATAAATAATTTTGTAAAAGAAGTAGATTTAGATAATAAAAAAATATATATTGAATACATAGGAGGTTTAGATAATGAAGATTGATATTTTAACTTTATTTCCTGCTATGTTTGATGGATTTTTAAACGAATCTATTATTAAAAGAGCTATAAGTAATGAGAAAGTACAAATAAATATTCATAATATAAGAGATTATTCTAAAGATTCACATAAAAAAGTAGATGATTATGGATTTGGTGGAGGAAAAGGCATGGTACTTATGCCTCAACCAATATTTGATGCGGTAGATGATTTAAGAAAAGAAAATTCTAAAGTTATATTAATGACGCCTCAAGGAGTTACTTATAATCAAGAGTTGGCTTATGATTTATCTAAAGAAAGTCATTTAATAATTATATGTGGTCATTATGAAGGCTTTGATGAAAGAATTAGAAGTATCGTTGATATAGAAATTAGTATAGGGGATTTTGTTTTAACAGGTGGGGAAATACCTGCTATGGCTATAAGTGATAGTATAATTAGATTACTAGATGGGGTAATAGAAAAAGAATCACATGTATATGATTCATTTAATGATAATTTACTTGATTACCCTGTTTATACCCATCCAGTAGATTTTAGAGGTATGAAAGTTCCAGAAGTATTATTATCTGGACATCATGCTAATATAAATAAATGGAGAAGAGAAGAACAAATAAAAAGGACTAAAGAAAGAAGACCTGATTTACTAGAAAAGAGATGATTTTATGAGTGAAAAACATTATTACATATATAAAAAAGGTAATGAAAGAGAAGTAGTTTATTTCAATTATAGTAAATTAAAAGGTTTTGACTTTACACCAAAGAATAAAATAAAAGATGGTGTAGTGGTAAATAAAATGGTTATAATTAAACCTTCTATGATAGAAAAAGTATTAAGAAAAAAGATTAAAAGAAAATTAGATTTATATTTAAAATTAATTATAAAGTTTATTGAAACAGAAGATAGTTCATCAGATGATACTTTAAGAGAAGCATTAAATGATTTAAGTAAATATAAAAGTATAGTACAATATAAATATAGAAAATATTTAGATGAGAAATATTTAAAAATTTTATTAAAAAAGATAGCTTTATTAGAATATGAATTGAATTCTAAATTAATAAATGTTTATGAAGAAGAATATGAATATGAAGAAGAAAAAACTTCACATAGAAGAAGATAATTTGATTTATCTTCTTTTTTGTGGTAATATAAGTGTAATTAAGGGGAGATATATTATGCCAAAATACAATTTAGGCTTTACTAAAAAAGATGATGCTATAACAATAGATTTAACTAAAATACGAAAAATTGAATCGTTAGAAGATTTAGATGACTTTACATCTATGTTTAAAAATGAGGATGAATTAAAAATATATTTAGTTAAAAAGGGAGTATTAAGCTCAGAATTTTTGTCTAAAAATATAAATGTTATTTATAGACATGGTGGTGTTTATAAAAAAATACCAGTATTGTATTTAGAAAATAAAAAATATATTGATGAAGAATATGTTAAAAATAAATTAACAAGTATGACAAATGATTTAGATTTTTTAGAAAAGTTAGCTAATCGTATGGATGCTAGAATAAAACATAATATTCAAGGAACTAATATAGCCGCAATAAGAACCCATTTAATAAATGTTAAGAATGGCGGAGATCCTTTGAGAACATATGATTTACTTTATTCTGCTTTGACCGATATGTTTTTTAAAGCTGTAACTGTTGTAGACAAAAAAACAGGTGAAGTAAAAAATAGTTATAGAGGCCTTAGAGATTTAGGATTATTTGTATCAAAATATGCTCCTTCTGAAATAGAAGAAATTAATATTGATAAAATACCTGAAACAGAAGAATTTGAACAAATTACTTTTGGGCAAATTATGAATCAAACTAAAACTATAAAAGAAAAAAATGATTCAGATTTTGTTTATCCTTTAGATAATCAACTTTATACTCAAGATGGAAGTCCTTTCTTCCCACCAAATTCTGAAGAAGAAAGAATATATAAAATGCATTTAGAAGAAGAAATGAGTATTGAGGAACATCCTCATTACAGAAGATAAGATTATTCTTATCTTTTTGTTTACAAAAATTTTAAATCGTGCTACAATATAGTTGTATTCATAAAAGAGAGCGTGATAGTATGGAAGATACAAAAATATATGATTCAAAAGAATTTCAAAGCGAATATGTATCAGATGTTGTTAAAGATGTTGCAACTATTCTTGAAGATAGAGGGTATAATCCTGTAAATCAAATAGTTGGATATTTAATGAGTGGAGATCCAGGATATATTTCTAGTTATAAAGAAGCTAGAAGTAAATTAACTAGTTTAGATAGAACTAAAATATTAGAAACATTAGTAGAAGAATTTTTAAACAATAAATGAGATATTTAGGTTTAGATCTTGGTACTCGTACTTTAGGTATTTCTGTAAGTGATACAACTAAGACTATTGCAACCGCACTTAAAACAATTAGGTTTAGTGAAAATGATTATGATTCGTTAATTGAACCTTTAAAAAATATTATAGAAGAATATAATATTGAAAAAATTGTTTTAGGATTACCAAAGAATATGAATAATACAATGGGAGAAAGATGCATTACTACTATAGAATTTCAAAAAAAACTAATTGATATATTTAATATAGAAGTTGTTTTGCAAGATGAAAGACTTACTACAGTAGAAGCAACTAATTATATGTTACAAGCTGATATATCTAGAAAAAAAAGAAAAAAGAGTATAGATAGTTTAGCTGCTAATATTATTCTTCAAACATATTTAGATAGAGAAAGAGGAGGCAAATTATGAAAGAAGAAACAATGACTTTTAAAGTAATAAATGATGAAGGAAAAGAAATAGAATGTGAAGTTTTATTTACATTTGAATCAGATGAAACTAAGAAAAATTATATAGTTTATACTGATAATACATTAGATGAAGAAGGAAATACTAAAGTATATGCTTCAATTTATAATCCAGATCAAGATGAAACTAAATTACTTCCAATAGAAACTGATAAAGAATGGAAAATAATAGAAACTATTTTAGAAGAGTTACAACACGAAACAGCTGCTCAAAGCGAAGAAAACTAAAAGAGTATTTTACTCTTTTCTTTTATGAAAAAGGTATTAATTATAATACTTAGTATAGTTATTTTAATAGCTATAGCTATACTAGGTAGTTGTATATTTTATAATTTAAATTTAAGAGCAGTTAGTAGTAATTCTAGTGAAGTAGAATTTATGGTTGATAGTGGAAGTACTTATTATAATATTGGTTCTAAATTAAAAGAACAAGGATTAATTAAAAATGAATTTTGTTTTAAATTATATGTTAAATTTAATAAAGTTAATAGTCTAGAAGCAGGAACTTATAAATTAAATAAAAATATGAGTGTTAAAGAAATAGTAAACGAATTTTCTAAAGGTAATACATATAATCCAGATGCTATAGTTATTACTTTTAAAGAAGGTAAAAATATGAGAAATATTGCTACTACTATAGCTACTCATACGAATAATACAGAAGATAATGTATTTAATTTATTAAAAGATCAAGAATACTTAAATAGTCTTATAAATGAATATTGGTTTATTAATAATGAAATATTAAATACAAATATTTATTATTCTTTAGAAGGATATTTGTATCCAAATACATATGAATTTAATAATAAAGATGTAACTGTAAAAGAAATATTTAAAGCTATGTTAGATGAAATGTCTAAAAGACTAGAAAATTATAAAACAGATATATTAAGTAATAAATATACAGTACATGAAATACTTACTTTAGCTTCTATAGTAGAACTTGAAGGTAAACAACCAGCTGATAGAGCAGGTATAGCAGGAGTTTTCTATAATAGATTAAATAATAATATGAGTTTAGGTAGTGATGTTACAACATATTATGCAGCTAAAGTAGAAATGAGTGAAAGAGACTTATATACTTATGAAATAAATGATCAAAATAATTATAATACTCGTAGTAGTTATTTAGCAGGTAAATTACCAATAGGTCCTATTAGTAATCCAAGCTTAGAATCTATTAAAGCTGCTTTATATCCAGAAAGTAATGATTATTTCTATTTTGTTGCTGATAAGAATGGTAAAACTTATTTTAGTAAGACTTATAATGAACATATAGCTACTAGAGATGATTTAATAAAGGCGGGTTTATGGTATACATACGAAGATTAGAAGAAATAGAAAAGTATGCTTTAGAAAATAATGTACCTATAATGTTAAAAGATGGTATAGAATTTTTAACTAAGTATATTAAAGATAATAATATAAAAAATATATTAGAAATAGGGAGTGCTATAGGATATTCCTCAATAAAGATGGCATTAGTAGATAATGATATTAAAGTTACTACTATAGAAAGAGATATAGATAGATATAATATAGCAGTTAAAAATATTAAAGAATTTAATTTAAATAATAGAATTAATATAATATTAGATGATGCATTTAATGTAGAATTAAATGATACTTATGATTTAATATTTATAGATGCTGCTAAAAGTCAATATATTAAATTCTTTGAAAAATTTGAAAAAGATTTAAAACAAGGTGGAGTTATAGTTACTGATAATTTATCATTCCATGGTCTTGTAGAAGATGAAAGTAAAACAAATAATAGAAATACAAAACAACTAGTTAGAAAGATTAGAAAATATATAGATTATTTAAAAAATAATGATAAATATATTACAACTTTTTACACATTAGGCGATGGAATTGCAATTTCTATAAAAAAATAAACTACTCTAATTGACAAATTAGAGTTTTATTTATATAATTAATTATAGATATAATAGATAGGAGAGTAGTATGAGAACATATAGAGGAAAAGGTCCAAGAGTATTAATTTTGGTAATAGTATGTGTTTTGTTAGCTGGATTTTCGATAGGTTTTTCAGCTCTTTCTCAAAGCTTGCTTATTAAATCACATGCAAGTATAAAACCTGATATAGAGTCGTTAGTAGTAAAATTTTCATCAAATGCAGATAGTTTAGAAACTGAAGATGTAGAACCAACTGTATCTTCTGATAATGTGACCGCATCTAATGCAATAATAGATAACGAAAATATAATGGGACCTACCATTTCAAACTTTTCTGTAGAATTAACAGAAGCAGGAGATAAAGCTACATATGTTTTTTATGCCATAAACATGGGAGCTACCGATGCTTACTTAACAAATATTGTTTATAATAATGTGAGTGGTAAATCTTCTCCTAAAGCTTGTACTCCAATATATGGAACAACTGAATCAGATGCTACGATGCTTTGTGAGAATATAAAGTTAACTGTTCAAGTAGGTAGTGTTTCAACTACTGCCAGCACGTCTGTTACAGGACACGTTTTAGCTGCTGGTGCAAGCGAACAAATAACTATTACAGTAGAATACATTAATAATGTAACTGCATCATCAACTGCAGGTGACTTTATAGTTGAATTTGGAGATATTTCTTTAATATATTCTTCTGTTGATGGAGAAGATGATTCAGGTGATGTAGAAACTGATGGTGGTTATGATAATGTTGATACTGATGGAGGATATGATTCAGGAGGTTCTGGCGGAGATTCTGGTGATAGTTCACAGGATTGGTATTTTGAATTATTGGATCATAATTCATCACAGACACCTACTTTAACCAGCGGTCCAGAAGACATTTACCCAACTTTGAAAACACTTGCTAATGATGGGGATTATGTTAGCATTGGAGTAGTAAATGCAGAAAATTTTGGTGGTATTCAGATTAATGATGAAAATTGTAGTGAAAATAATATATCAATAACTAGTGAGAGCGATAATTCATGGGGAATAACAAATAA
>JAFTRC010000045.1 GCA_017462455.1 Bacilli bacterium
TAGTAGAAATAAATACTCATGGAGGAATAGCTATAACAAATAAAGTATTAGAATTACTATTATTAAACGGTTGTAGGTTAGCTGAACCTGGAGAATTTACTAAAAGAGCTTTCTTAAATGGTAGAATATATTTAATAGAAGCAGAAGGAGTTATGGATTTAATTAATTCCAAGACAGAAAAATCAAGAAAATTAGCTATTAATCAAGTAAATGGAGAAGTATCAAAACTTATTAAAAATTTAAGACAAAAAGTAATAGAAATATTAGCTAATATAGAAGTTAATATAGATTATCCAGAATATGAAGATATAGAAGAAATGACTAATAGTATGATTCTTTCTAATATAGATTCAATAGAAAAAGAAATAAAAAATATATTAAAACATTCAGAAGATAGTAAAATAATTAAAGATGGTATTAAAACTATTATAATTGGTAGTCCTAATGTAGGTAAAAGTAGTATATTAAATAGACTTCTAAATGAAGAAAAAGCTATAGTTACTGATATTGCAGGTACTACAAGAGATATAGTTGAAGGAAATATTATAATAGATGGAATAGTTCTTAATATGATAGATACTGCTGGTATTAGAGAAACTGATGATGTTGTTGAAAGCATTGGAGTTAAGAAGAGTCTTGATTTAATAAAAGAAGCAGATTTAATACTTTATGTTTTAAATAACAATTCAGAACTTACTAATGAAGAAAAAGAAATATTAGATAGAATTAAAGATAAAAATAATATAGTAATAGTAAATAAAATAGATTTAGAAAATAAACTTGATTTAAATGAATTACCACACTATATAGAAATGTCAGTAAAAGAAGATAAGGGTATTGATGAATTAAGAAATAAAATCAAAGAAATGTTTAATTTAGAACAAATAGAACAAAATGATTTTACTTATCTTAGTAGTGCGCGTTCTATCTCACTTTTAAAAAAATCTTTAGAAAGTTTAAGTGCTGTTAGAAAAGGTATAGAAAATAATATGCCAGTGGATATGGTAGAAATAGATTTAAAACAAATGTGGTCAACCCTTGGAGAAATAATAGGTGAAACTTATTCAGATGAACTTATAGATCAATTATTTAGTCAGTTTTGTTTGGGAAAATAAGAAATATGTTATAATTATATTAATAACAAAAAAGGAGTAATAAATATGGAAGAAAAAGATATTGTAAAATTATCAAGAATACATGAAGAACCAACAAAAGAAAAAATAGAAGAGGTAAAATCATATTTAGAAAAACTACAAAAATATCAAAACAAAATTTATATAGAAAGAAAACCTCAATTATATAGTTATGTTTCTAAATTACCAGATTCTATAATAATAGAAATAGTATCTAAAATAGAAAAAATGGAAGATAAGAAAAAAGAAGTATATATAGGGGTAAAAGAAAAATGTAGTGTAGAAGAATTAGAAAATGCATTAAGAGCTGAAATTCAGAATAGGAAAAATAATAATATACAAAAAACTTCTTTTGAACCTTCATTAGAATTTGAAGAATATGAAATTAAAAATTCACCTGATTTTTCAGAAATAATTGAAATAAAAAAGAAATAATTAGTATACTAAAATGTATACTTTTTTCTTTGTAAAAATTAGTTATTGTTAAAATAAAAAAAAGATAGTATAATATTGCAAGAAACACGGAAGTTAGGTGATAATATGTATGAAATAATAGTAGTAGGTGGAGGACATGCTGGATGTGAAGCAAGTTTAGCTTGTGCTCGTAAAGGACATAAAACATTACTTGTTACAGGAAATATAAAAAATATTGCAGATATGCCTTGTAATCCATCAATAGGAGGGAGTGCTAAAGGTATTGTAGTAAGAGAAATAGATGCACTAGGCGGAGAAATGGGACGTAATGCAGATAAGAGCTTATTACAAATAAAAATGCTTAATAGTGCTAAAGGGCCCGCTGTTAGGGCACTTCGTGCTCAAGCAGATAAAATAACTTATCCTAAAAATATGATTGAAACATTGAATAATACTCCTAACTTACAAATAAAAGAAGCTATAGTAGAAGATTTAATAGTAGAAGATAATAAAATAAAAGGAATAAGATTAGAAGATGGTTCTGAAATATATAGTAATGCCGTAATACTTACAACAGGTACCTATTTAAAAGCAGATATTTTAATAGGTGATACTAGAACTAGACAAGGTCCTCATGGAGAAAAGCCTAGTAATCATTTAAGTGATAAATTAAAAGAGTATGGATTTAATATAATAAGACTTAAAACAGGAACTCCTCAAAGAATAGAAAAAAGTTCAATAGATTTTTCTAAAACTAAAGTAGAATACGGTGATGATAGATATTGGACATTTAGTTTTGATAATGAGATTTATTATGATAAAGATAAACAAATACCATGTCATTTAATTTATACTCAACCAGAAACACATGAAATAATAAAAGAAAACTTAAATAAATCAAGTATGTATGGAGGACTAACTGACATAAAGGGTGTAGGACCAAGATATTGTCCTTCTATTGAAGATAAAGTAGTAAGATTTGCTGATAAAGAAAGACATCAATTATTCTTAGAACCTGAAAGCATATATTATGATGATATATATATTCAAGGATTTTCTACAAGTATGCCTAAAGATGTACAAGAAAAGATGGTACACTCTTTACTAGGACTTGAAAAAGCTATTATAAATAAATATGCATATGCAATTGAATATGATGCTATAGATTGTAAACAATTAAAACAATCATTAGAAACAAAAGTAATAGAAAATTTATATACAGCGGGGCAAATAAATGGTACAAGCGGATATGAAGAAGCTGCCTGTCAAGGTTTAATAGCTGGTATAAATGCTTCACTTAAATTAGAAGAAAAAGAACCTTTAATACTTAAAAGAAATGAAGCATATATAGGTGTTCTTATTGATGATTTAGTAACTAAAGGAGTAATAGATCCTTATAGATTATTAACATCACGTGCTGAATATAGATTACTTTTAAGACATGATAATGCAGATATAAGACTTAGAGATTATGGATATCAAGTAGGTCTAGTAGATGAAGAAAGATATAATAAATTTTTAAATAAGAAACAAGAAATAGAAGAACTTACAGAAAGTTTAAAAAATATTAAATTAACACCTAAAAAAGAAACAAATGAATATTTAGAAAGTATTGGATTACCAGATTTAAAAGATGGAGCTAGTTTATTTAATTTAGTAAAAAGACCTGAAGTAAAATTAGAAAAATTAACTAAATATTTGGAGAAACAGTATTCAAATGAAATATTAGAACAAGTAGAGATCAATATAAAATATGAAGGATACATTAAGAAAGCTTTAGAAGAAGCAAAGAAAATGGTTGACTTAGATAATAAGAAAATACCAGAAGATATAGATTATGATAAAATCCATAATTTAGCTAGTGAAGCTAAACAAAAATTAAATCAAATAAGACCTACATCAATAGGTCAAGCACTAAGAATTAGTGGCGTAAATCCCGCAGATATCTCTTTAATAATGGTATATATAAAGAAGGAATATTTTTATGAACAAAGATAGATTTATTGAAGCTGTAACAAATCTTGGTATAGAAATAACTGATAAAAAGTTAGATCAACTGGAAAAATATTATGAATTATTAATTGAATATAATAAAGTTATGAATTTAACTGGAATTACAGAAAAAAAAGAAGTATATTTAAAACATTTCTATGATTCACTTACTATAGCTAAGATAATTAATTTAAAAAATGAAGATAGTTTATGTGATTTAGGAAGTGGTGCAGGATTTCCTGGTATTGTTATTAAAATATTTTATCCTAATTTAAAAATAGTTTTAGTAGATTCTTTAAATAAAAGAATAAATTTCTTAAATATTGTTATAAAAGAATTAGAATTAGAAAATATAGAGGCTATTCATACTAGAATAGAAGAATATGCTAAAGAAAATAAAGAAAAATTCGATGTAGTAACTGCTAGAGCAGTCGCACCTTTAAATATTCTTTTAGAATTAGGTATCAATTTAGTTAAGCCTAAGAAATATTTTATAGCTATGAAAGGGAATATCGAAAATGAACCTAGTTATGAAAATGCTATAAAACAATTAAATTGTAGTTTGGGAAATATTGTAAAATTTAAATTACCAATAGAAGAAAGTAATAGAAGTTTAATTAAAATTATTAAAGAAAAATCAACTTCAAAATTATTTCCCAGAAAATATAGTGAAATAAAAAAGAGACCATTATAATTGGTTTCTTTTTGTTTTATAAGTATTTCCCAATTTTATTAATAAATATTTCCCAAACTTGTTGCAATATTTCCCAAAATGTTGTAGAATTGTATTAGAGAATAAAAAGGAGGATTGCCTATGAATGATAATTCATCTAGGGTAATAGAAATTGATATAAACGAAATATTACCCAATAGATTTCAACCAAGAATAAAATTTGATGAAGAAGAAATATTAGAATTATCTGATTCCATTAAGGAACATGGGGTAATTCAACCTATTGTTGTAAGACCAATTGGAGATAAATATGAAATAATTGCTGGAGAAAGACGTTATAAAGCAAGTGTTCTTGCAGGAAAGGAAACAGTTCCAGTAATTGTAAAAAATTTAAATGATAAGGATAGTGCAGAAATCGCATTAATAGAAAATGTACAAAGAAAAAATTTAACTCCAATAGAAGAAGCTCTATCTTATAAAAAAATCTTGGATATGGGATATATAACTCAAGAGAATTTAGCTGTTAAGTTAGGAAAAAGTCAACCTGCAGTTGCAAACAAAATAAGACTTTTGAATCTATCTGATGAAGTACAAGAAGCATTGCTTGAAAATAAAATTTCAGAAAGACATGCAAGATCGTTACTTAAACTTTCAACATCAGCCCAACAAAATAAAATGTTAAATAGAATAATAAATGAAAGATTAACAGTAAGAAGAGCAGATGAAGAAATAGAAAAAATGAAAAATGAAACATCAGAAGAAGGAAATACAGATTCACAAAAAATAATAGAAAAAGGGGAAATGAATAT
This sequence comes from Bacilli bacterium, assembly GCA_017462455.1. GTDB lineage: Bacteria > Bacillota_I > Bacilli_A > RF39 > UBA660 > UMGS1613. The sequence continues at coordinate 5,022 of JAFTRC010000045.1, forward strand.
GAATAATAATATGTTTGGAATGCCTAATGTTCCACAACAGCCACAATCACAACCAACAACACCAAGTTTTGATATTTTTGGAATGGGAAATACTCAAGCTGCACCAGTGCAACCACAAGTTGCAACACCAGAGCCAACAGCTCAACCAAATTTTGATATTTTTGCTAATAGTGTTAATAGTGGTGTGCAATCAGCTCCTATGGACTCACAACCAGCAGTTTCAGGGTTTTCAAGTACTCCAGTAGTACCTGAAATAATACCACCAGTAGAGCCAGTGGTATCTGTAGAGCAACCAGTAGTAGAACCACAACCAGTAATGCCGGCAATGCCAACTATGGAGACTATTTCTGTACCAGAAACACCTGTAATGAATTTTAATTTTGAACTACCAACTGCATCAGTACAACCATTAAATTCACAACCAACATTATCAGAAATTCCAAGTACTCCAGCAGTACCAGAAGTAATGCCATTGGAGCAATCTCAAGTAATAGAACAACAAGCCCCAACAGTAGAATCAGTGCTTTCAGGATATGAGGAACCACAAATACCAGTAATGCAACCAATTAATGAAACACCAGAACCAATAGTTCCGCAAACAGCTCCAATTCAAGAGCCACAACCTACTGATAATATGATAACTCAACAATCAAATAATATGTTTAGTTTTGGATTTAATAATGAGCCTGTAAACAATGTTGAAACACTACAAGCATTAGAGCCAGCGCAACCAGCAAATCCACAGCCAACAATGCCAGAATTCAAGATGCCAGAACCAATAATAGTTACTGATTATTCTAAACAATATGATCCAGTAATGCCACCATCTCCAGAAAACATTACTCCTACAGTTGATTTTAAAGAAGTAATAAATGCTATTAGAGAATGCTCAAGCAAAATAGAGCAATATGGATTTAAGATAGATGTTGAAGAATATGATTTAACAAATTTATATCAAGTTATATTTAAAATTGAAAAATAAAAATTAAACTTCGGTTTAATTTTTTAATATAATATTTGACAAAAATATTATATGTATGATAAATTAAATAAAATTTATCATTTTTTAATCAAAAGATAAGTAGTAGAAAAGAGCAAAAATATGAATAAAAAAATAATAAGAATAATATTATTGATTTCTATAATATTATTATGTACAGTAATATTTTATTTTTCACATCAATCGGCAACAAAATCTAGTAACACAAGTAGTGGATTTACAGACTATATATTAGAATTAATTCCGTTAAACAAAGAATTAAAATTAGGGTTACAATCTTTTTTGAAACATTCCGTTAGAAAAATAGCTCATTTTTCTCTATATACATTGCTAGGAATATTATCAATAAGTTTTATTACTACCTATAATTTAAGCTCATTAAAAAAAATATTAATATCATCTGTTTTTGGAATATTATATGGTATAAGTGATGAAATTCATCAATATTTTATACCAGGTAGAAGTTGTGAAATTAGAGATGTAATCATAGATAGTGCTGGAGTAATATTTGGAATTATCATATTTATGCTGATATATCATAAAATAAGAAAAAAATTAGTAATAAAATAAGGTAGTTTGGCTACCTTGTTTTTAGTTATAAAACGTGATAAAATAAAGTCACAAAAAGTTGATGAAAGGATAAAATTAAATGATTTTTATAAAAGAAGGAACATTGGAAAAAATAAAAGATTGGAATGATAATTCAATTCATATAATAACAGATTTTGATAGGACATTAACAACTGGAAATAGTGAAAGTTCATGGGGGATACTTTCTAATAGTGGATTAGTAACAAAAGAATATATGGATGAAAGACAAAAACTTTATGATTATTATAGACCTATTGAGATAGATGAAGAAATGGATTATAAAGTTAAGAATAAACTGATGACTGAATGGTGGAATAAACATATAGGTTTGCTTATAAAATATAAAATGAGTGAAGAAATTATTAATAAAGCTGCCACTGATATTAAAGTAATGAAATTTAGAAAAGGAGCTAAAGAATTCCTGAAAAATATGAAAGATAGAAACATACCTATAATTATTATTTCAGCTGGTATAGGAAATTTTGTAAAACAATTTTTAATAAATAATCAATGTGATTATGATAATATATTTATTATTTCTAATTTTATTAAATTTGAAAATGGTATTGCCTCAGGAATAATGGAAAACGTAACTCATTCTTTAAATAAAAATGAAGTATCATTACCTAAAAATGTAAGCAAATTAATCGAAAATAGACCAAATATTATTTTATTAGGTGATAATGTCTCTGATGTTAGAATGGCTAAAGAAGAAGATAGAAATCAAGCCTTAAAGATTGGATTTTTAGAAGAAAAAATAAAAGAAAACAAAAAGCATTTTGAAGATAATTTTGATATAGTTTGTACCGATAATACAGGATATGATGAGTTATCTTCTAAAATATTAATTTTAAATAGAAAATAAATTTATAAATAGTAAGGAGGGCATTATGTTTGAATTAGTCTCAAAATATAAGCCAGCAGGCGACCAGCCACAGGCAATAGAAAAATTAGTTCAAGGAATTAAGAGTGGAGAAAAACATCAAACTTTAATGGGCGTTACAGGAAGTGGTAAAACGTTTACGATGGCAAATGTAATTGCTGAAGTAAATAAACCTACATTAATACTTGCTCATAATAAAACTCTTGCAGGACAACTTTATGCTGAATTTAAAGAATTATTTCCTAATAATAAAGTGTGTTTCTTCATCAGTTATTATGAAAATACCTCAAATCCTGTATTGTTTAGTGCTATTTAGTATCATTTAGTCCTTTATTTATGGACAAAATAACATTAAAACACATTAGATATAATTAAACAAAAAAAATAAATTTGTGACTTTTATTCGTCCCGATTCGTCCCTATGTATTTAAGGAAGATAGTGATATAATAAAAATATAAATAGTAATTTATGTGTTGGAGGTGATAAGATGAAAAAGAAAGATGATAAAACAAATAAAATAGTTTCCACTTTAAACTATTTTACTGCTGTATGTTTTTATATTGTATCAATAATTAATTTTGTAAATAAAGATAATAGTATTGGTGTCGTATATTTATGTTTAGGTTCAACCTTTTTGTGTTTGGGTAGTGTTTACCTAAATAAAGATAAAGACAAAAATAAAAAATAATATCAAATAGTAATTTATAAGTTAAAAGGAGTGAATAATAAATGTTAGAATTAATTTTATCTAGTATTGGTACAATTATTGCAAATATAATAATTTTTTTAAGTATTCCGTTTTTATGGTGGTTGATTAAATATAGAAAAAGTATATCGTTTTTTGAATGGGTAGGATTGATAAAACCTAAATTAAAAGCAAAATGGTGGCTTATTATTATTTTTGTTGTAGCTTATTGTTTTTTCTATTTGTTTGATTTTACAATTTTTATGGATGATAAATCTTTAGAAATGTTACAAACGAGTGATTCGGTATCAGCGAATGTTTACACAGATTTAGGTATAATTGCTATTATTCCTTCATTATTAACAACTTTTATTGCTAATGGACTATGTGAGGAAATACTGTTTAGAGGGTTTATTTCTAAAAGACTATGTAATAAGTTTGGAAAAACAGTAGGAGTAATTATTCAAGGAATCTTATTTGGTTTAATGCACAATGTAATTTATATATTAGGTGGAATAGATGTGAGTTTGCAATTTCATATAGTAGTGTTTATATTTACAGGAATGGGTGGATTGCTGTTGGGCTTATTAGATGAAAAAATTTATAATGGCTCAATTATTCCAAGTGCTTTTTTACACGGATTAGGAAATTTTATATCAAATTTAAGTGTTATTTTTTAAAGATAAATTACAAGTTGTATTTATGAATCGCACATTTGTTATACTCTATATAAAATGATAATATATATATAATAAATTTTATGGAGGAGTTTCGGTATGAAAAAGTTTAAATTGTTAGTGGATAGTTATGAGATAAAAATAATTATCAATGCTTTAAATGAATTACGAACAAAACAATTAAATGAATCACGACCAACAGATGCGATTGATGAACTCTTATTAAAAATGATTAAAACATTAGAGAAGAACTGATATTTTCAGTTCTTTTTTTTATGCCAGAAATGGAATACATAGCCATCTTATTTATATAAGGTGGCTAAATTTAATAGAAAGGAGGGCGAAAAGTTATGTCTAAATGTGAAGTTATTGCTATTGCAAATCAAAAGGGTGGCGTAGGTAAAACTACTACAACATTAAGTTTAGGTGTTGCTCTTGCAAAAGAGGGGAAAAAAGTGTTATTAGTTGACGCTGATCCACAGGCTAATCTTACAACTTGGATGGGTTGGTATGACCAAGATTCTTTATCAATAACATTATCTACACTTTTGTTTCAGTATATGGAAGATAAAAGTATTACAAGTAAAGAAAGTATATTACACCATAAAGAAGAAAATATTGATATTATTCCATCTACAATTAGGTTAGCCAAAACTGAATCAGATTTGAATAATGCAATGAGTAGAGAATATGCGTTAAAAAACTGTTTATCTGATATTAAAGATAATTATGATTATATCTTAATAGATTGTAATCCAAGTTTAGGTATGTTAACTATTAACTCATTGGCTTGTGCAGATAAAGTAATTATACCCGTACAACCTCATTATTTAGCAGCGAAAGGTATGACAGATTTATTATCAACCATTACTAGAATAAGAAAGCAAATAAATCCACAATTAAAAATTGACGGAATATTATTAACATTGGTTGATAATAGAACAAATCTTGCAAAAGATACTGCTAAACAATTAAAAGAAGATTTTGGAAAGTTTATCAAAATATATGATACAACTATACCTATGGCAATTAAAGTTGCAGAGTCTAGTTCAGAGGGTAAAAGTATTTTATCTTATGATAAGAATGGAAAAGTGGCAGAGGCTTATTGCTCTATTGCAAAGGAGGTGCTTAATAATGGCAATGAAAGAAAAAAGACTGCCGTTATCAATGCAATCACTAGATGAGTTGTTTAGCACACAAGACCAAAGAGATAGTGCAGATTTAGAAAAAGTAATGGATATACCTTTAAAAGATATCCGTGATTTTCCAAATCACCCATTTAAAGTTATTGATAACGAAGAAATGGACAATATGCGACAAAGTGTTGAGGAATATGGAGTATTACACCCAATATTAGTAAGACCAACAAATGATGGTAAATATGAAATGATTTCTGGACACAGAAGAAAAAGAGCAAGTCAATTAGCAAATAAGGAAACTATACCTTGTATTGTAAGAGATTTAACAGATGATGAGGCTACTATAATAATGGTAGATAGTAATATGCAAAGAGAAGAAATACTACCAAGTGAAAAGGCTTTTGCATATAAAATGAAATTGTACGCATTAAATCATCAAGGAAAAAGAAATGATTTAACTTGTGGACAGGTTGGCCACAAGTTAGAAAATAATAAAAGTAGAGATGTTATTGCAGAAAATTCAAAAGATAGTGCTAGACAAATTCAAAGGTATATAAGACTAACTGAACTAATACCGGAATTATTAGAAAAAGTTGATAAGAAAGAAATTGCTTTTCTTCCAGCAGTAGAATTATCTTACTTAAATGAAGAACATCAGTTATTTCTTTTAGACTGTATGGAGTATAATGACGCTACACCATCTCACGCACAAGCAATAAAACTAAAAAAGATGAGTCAAGCAGGGACTCTCACAGAAGATGATATAGATGATATATTATCCCAAGAAAAACCTAATCAGATTCCAAAAATGAAATTTGATGAGGGAAGAATTAGAAGTGTACTCCCAAA